>NZ_SIXC01000013.1 GCF_004309735.1 Desulfovibrio legallii | reverse complement strand
GTTGGAAAAAATAAGATTTTTTTGATGCCGACAAGAAAGCGGAGAATTTTTGCGCGCAGCGGACTCAAGTCCGTGAGCAGCAAAAATCCTCCGCTGACGCCGTCGGCGCAAAAAAGGCTGTTTTTGCTCAAGCGGTACGACAAACTCCGCTGCGCCCGCTCCCCCGTCGGGTCCGGCAGGCCCTTCCCGCGCGGGTATTTCCGCCACACGCCCTGGCCTTTACGCCTTCCTGATTTTTTCAGAAACAAATTGCCCAGCCCTTGGGCATCAGCCCCCTAAGCCTTCCCACCATATGTTTTCGTGGGCTTTTCTTTCCAAAAGCACATCATCATCCCGAATCCATTGAGCGAAGCCACSTTGGAAAAAATAAGATTTTTTTGATGCCGACAAGAAAGCGGAGAATTTTTGCGCGCAGCGGACTCAAGTCCGTGAGCAGCAAAAATCCTCCGCTGACGCCGTCGGCGCAAAAAAGGCTGTTTTTGCTCAAGCGGTACGACAAACTCCACTGCGCCCGCTCCCCCGCCGGGTCCGGCAGGCCCTTCCCGCGCGGGTATTTCCGCCACACGCCCTGGCCGTGCCGCAAAGCCGGGCCAGCAACGCCCTACAGGTTCTCCACCACCTTCGCGCCCATCGCAACGCAGCCCAAGCAGGTCTTGCCCGGCTCCATGATGTCGCCGGTGCGGAAACCCTGGGCCAGGGCGGCGCGCACGGCCGCCTCCACGGTGTCGGCTTCGTCGCCCAGGCCAAGGCCCAGGCGCAGGAGCATGGCGGCAGAAAGGATGGTCGCCAGGGGGTTGGCCTTGTCCTGCCCGGCGATATCCGGGGCGGAACCGTGGATAGGCTCAAACAGGCCCGGCCCGGAGGCCCCCAAGGAAGCCGAAGGCAGCATGCCCAGAGAACCGGTGATGACCGAAGCCTCGTCCGAAAGAATATCGCCAAAAATATTGCCGGTAAGGATGACGTCAAACTGGGAAGGATCGCGCACCAGCTGCATGGCGGCATTATCCACATACATGTGGGTCAATTCCACATCGGCGTAGTCGCGGTGCACTTCCATAACCACTTCGCGCCACAGGCGGGAGGTTTCGAGCACATTGCTCTTCTCCACAGAGCAGACCTTGCGGCGACGCTTACGGGCCGTTTCAAAGCCCACCCAGGCAATGCGGYGGATTTCTTCTTCCGTGTAGATCATGGTGTTGAATCCCGTGCGCAGGCCGTCGCGCGTTTCCAGACCGCGCGGCTCGCCAAAGTAGACGTCGCCGGTGAGCTCGCGCACCACCACCAGGTCCAGCCCCTTGGCCGCGATATCCGAGCGGAGCAGGCAGGCCCCGGCCAGTTCGGGCAGCAGCAGGGCCGGGCGCAGGTTAGCGAACAGCCCCAGGGCCTTGCGGATGCCCAGCAAGCCCTTTTCCGGCCGCTTTTCCGGCGCAAGCCCGTCCCACTTGGGGCCGCCCACGGCGGCCAGAAACACGGCGTCGGCTTCCTGGCAGGCGCGCACTGTGGCGTCGGGCAAGGGCCCGCCCGTGGCGTCAATGGCCGCGCCGCCGATCTGAGCTGTCACAAAGCTGAATTGGTGGTTGTACTTTTGGGCCACGGCCTCCAGCACCTTGACGCCCTGGGCCAGAATTTCCGGACCGATGCCGTCCCCCGGCAACAGGCAGATGGTTTTGTTCATGTGCGTCTCCCTTACTGTTCCTGGGCCTGCCGGGCCAGACGTTCCTTCACATAGCCCACCAGGCCGCCCTTGGAAAGAATATCAGACATGGATTTGGGCAGGGGCGGGCAGATAATTTCCGCGCCATTGGTCAGGTCGCGGATACGCCCTGTGGCGGCGTCGATTTCCAGGCTGTCGCCGTCGTTGATCTTGTCCACCTCGTCGCCCACTTCCAGCAGCAGCAGCCCCATATTGAAGGCGTTGCGGTAGAAGATGCGGGCAAAACTGTGCCCCACCACCACGGGCATGCCCGCGCCCAGGATGGCAATAGGAGCGTGCTCCCGCGAGGAACCACAGCCAAAGTTGCGGCCGGCCACCAGAATATCGCCGGGGGCCACACGCTTGACCCAGTCCGGTTCCAGGCCGGCCATACAGTTTGCGCCCAACTTCCGGGCGTCGGTGGTGACCAGAAAGCGCGCCGGAATGATGGCGTCCGTATCAATATGTTCGCCCACTTTGTGGGCAGTGCCTTTGTATTGCATTGTCAAACCCTTATGGCAGTTGGTCAGTCACGGGTGGCCCTTACAGCTGGTCCGGCCCAGCCACGTGTCCGGCCACGGCCGAAGCCGCCGCCACCACGGGGCTGGCCAGATAAACCTCGGAGCTGAGGCTGCCCATACGGCCCTTGAAGTTGCGGTTGGTGGTGGCCACGGCGCGCTCGCCGTCGCCCAGAATGCCCATGTGGCCGCCCAGGCAAGGCCCGCAGGTGCTGGGCCCCACAATACAGCCGGCGTCCATAAAGGTTTCGATAAGGCCTTCCTTCAGGCACTGCCGCCAGACGCTGGGGGTGGAGGGCAGCACGATGCAGCGCACGCTTTTATCTACCTTACGCCCGCGCAGCACAGCGGCAGCGTCGCGCATATCGCCGATGCGGCCGTTGGTGCAGGAGCCGATGACCACCTGCTGGATGGGCGTGCGCCGCACTTCGGACACGGGCCGCACATTGGAAGGCAAATGCGGACAGGCTACCACCGGTTCTTTGCCCGTGACATTGATGTCCACTTCCCTTTCATAAAGAGCGCCGGGGTCGGCGGCCAAATCATCGGTGACGCCGGGGCGCTTGTGCTCGGCACAGAAGGCGCGGGTTTTCACGTCCACGGCAAAAAGCCCCACCTTGGCCCCGGCCTCAATGGCCATGTTGGCCATGCACAGGCGGCCTTCCACCGAAAGGTTGTCCACCACCGGCCCGGCGAATTCCAGAGCCTTATACAGGGCGCCGTCCACGCCGATGGCGCCGATGAGCATAAGCATGAGGTCTTTACCGCGCAGCCATTTGGGCATGGAACCCGTGATGGTGACACGGATGGTGGGCGGCACCTTGAGCCAGGTTTCGCCCAGGGCCATGCCCGCGGCGATATCCGTGGAGCCCATGCCCGTGGCAAAAGCCCCGATGCCGCCATAGGTGCAGGTGTGGCTGTCCGCGCCGATGACCAGGTCGCCGGGGCCCACCAGGCCCTGTTCGGGCAGCAAGGTGTGCTCCACGCCACAGTCGCCGCCCTCGTAGTAGTGGGTGAGGTTCTGCTCTTGGGCAAACTTGCGGCTTATGAGCACCTGGTTGGCGGAATCAATATCCTTCTGCGGGGTGAAGTGGTCCATGACCAGGATAACACGATCCCTGTTGAAGACCCGCTCCGCGCCCATGCCGTGGAAGGACTTGATGGCCAGGGGCCCGGTGATGTCATTGGCCAGCACTGCGGATACGCGGCACTGGACGATCTGGCCGTCCTGCTCCACCGGCGTATCGGTGTGGGCTTGCAGAATTTTTTGTGCAAGCGTTTGGGGCATAGAAAACTCCTTTCAGCCTGTGAGAAGGCCATGTCGACGCATGGCGGTATGCGCGGCGCCGGGACGGACGCGCGTTCGTCCCGGCGCCGTGTTGTGTATTATATCGGCCAAAAGCCGGATCAATCATGCTGGCAGTGCAGCCGCGGTCCTTCCTGCTCTTTTTTGAAGAGGTGGTTAAGGGCGTTCACATAGGCTCTGGCGCTGGCCACAAAAATATCCGGGTGCGTGCCGCGCCCCACGGCGCTTACCTCGCCGTCGCGCAGCCGTACGGTCACTTCGCCCTGGGCGTCGGTGCCGCCGGTAATGGCGTTGATGGCGTACTGCTCCAGCGTAGGTTCGCGCCCCACCAGGTCGGCAATGACATTGAACAACGCGTCCACCGGGCCCACGCCAAAGCCGGCGCCGCTACGCTCAAGGCCATCCACATCCATAAGCACGGCGGCCGTGGGCGGCACGCCGCCCGCATCAGAACTCTGCACGCTCACATGGCGCAGGCGGAAGCGGTCCGGCATGCGGTAGATTTCTTCCTGCACCAGGGCCATAAGGTCGTCGTCGTGCAGGGTCTTTTTGCGGTCGGCCAGTTTTTTCACGGCCTCGAAAACCACATTAATCTGGGTATCGTCCAAGGTGTAGCCCATGCTCTCAAACTTGCTGCGCACGGCGTTGCGGCCCGAATGCTTGCCGATGACCAGGCTGCTTTCAGTACGTCCCACGGACTGCGGCGTCATAATCTCGTAGGTTTCGCGGTTTTTGAGCATGCCGTCCTGGTGAATGCCCGATTCGTGCGCAAAGGCGTTGGCCCCCACAATGGCCTTGTTGTTGGGGATAGGCTGGCCGATGGTCATGGAAAGCAGCCGGCAGGAGGGATATATCTGCTCTGTGACGATCTTGTGGGTCAGGCCGAAGTGGTCATGCCGCACGTGCAGGTTCATGACCACTTCTTCCAGCGAGGCATTGCCCGCGCGTTCGCCAATGCCGCAAAGGGTCACCTCGGCCTGGCGCACGCCGACCTTGAAAGCGGCCAGGGTGTTGGCCACGGCCAGGCCCAGGTCGTTGTGGCAGTGCACGCTGAAGATGGCCTTATCGCTATTGGGCGTATTTTTGATGACGTAGTCAAGAAGGGCGGCGTATTCTTCCGGCTCGGCATAGCCCACGGTGTCGGGCAGATTGATGGTGGTGGCCCCGGCATTGATGACAGCCTCCACCACCCGGCAGACAAAGTCCCCTTCCGAGCGGGAAAAATCTTCGCAGGAGAATTCCACATTGTCCGTATGGACGGCGCAGCGTTTGACGCCTTCCACGGCCATGCGCAGCACATCTTCAGGCTCTTTGCGCAACTTGTAGCGCATGTGCAGGGGCGAGGTGGACAAAAAAACGTGGATGCGTGGATGCCGGGCCACCTTGACGGCCTCCCAGCAACGGTCGATATCGTTGGGTACGCAACGCGCCAGCCCCGCCACCTGAATATCCCCGGCCTGAGCCGCGATGCGCTGCACCGAGGCAAAATCGCCGGGGCTGGAGGCGGGAAAACCCGCTTCCATCACGTCCACGCCCAGAACTTCAAGCTGGTGGGCAAGACGCAATTTTTCCTGCAGATTCATGGTGGCGCCGGGAGACTGCTCCCCGTCGCGCAGGGTGGTATCGAAAAAATACACGCGGTTGTTCATGGCGTTCTCCTCTGGTTGCACAAGGGATGGATATATCGTGCATAACGGCCGCCGTAAAGGGCGGCTGACCAGGGAGCGTCCGCCCCGGCGGGCGGCGAACCGTTACGCAACCTCAATCGCTTTGAGGCGATAGGGCGCGTAGTAGCTGACGGTTGCGGCGGGGCAGAATGACCATGGTGTAGACCAGGCCGCCGGCGATGTAGGCGGCGCTGAGCACAAAGCCCATGGTGCGCGGCGCAGAGATGACGGTGCCCAGCACCAGCAGAAAGCCCAGCATGGCGCGGATGGGGTGCAGGCGCAGGAAGTCGTATTCCTTGAAAGAAAAGTAGCGCGTCCTGCTGACCATCAACACGCCCACGCCCACGCCCAGCACCAGGGCCATGTACGGCAAAGCGGGGCGGATTCCGTCAGGGAACAAGGCGGCAAAGAAGACGAAGGTCACCAGGGTGCAGCCTGCGGCAGGGATGGGCAAGCCAATGAAAAAGCGTTTGCCCACAGCGGCGGTGCTGATGTTGAAGCGCGCCAGGCGCAGGGCTCCGCAAGCGGCATAAATAAAGGCGGCGGCCACGCCCACCCGGCCCAGCGCCGCAAGCTGCCAGTGCCAGAGCAGCATGGCCGGGGCCAGACCAAAGGCCACCAGATCGGAAAGGGAATCGTACTGCACGCCGAATTCGCTGGCCGTGTTGGTGAGCCGGGCCACCTTGCCGTCCAGCCCGTCCATAACGGCGGAAAGCAGGATGGCAAAGCAGGCCGCCTCAAAACGGCCCTGGCCGGACCAGACCATGGACAGAAAGCCCAGAAACATGCTCAGGGTGGTGATCATGTTGGGCAGGAGGTAAACTCCCTTGCGGGGTTTTCTGCGTTCCACGGCCATAAAAACATCCATAACGTATCAAACGTGAAGAACGCGCCAGAGGGCGCTCAGCGCGGACGGGCCAGTACGCTCTGGCCGGCCAGCACGGTTTCGCCCACACGCGCTGCCGCAACATAGCCTTCGGGCAAATAAAGGTCAACACGCGAGCCAAAGCGGATCATGCCATAGCGTTCGCCCCGGTCCAGAGTATCGCCCTCCTCCACCCGGCAGACGATGCGGCGGGCTACCAGCCCGGCGATCTGCACCATGCTCCAGAGGTCGCCGTTGGCGTCGCGCAGGCTGTAGGCGCAGCGTTCGTTGTCCGTGGAGGCCTTGTCAAAGGAGGCATTGAGAAACTTGCCGGGCAGGTACAGAATGCCCTGCACCGTGCAGGCGACCGGGGCGCGGTTCACGTGCACGTTAAAGACATTCATGAAAATGCTCACGCACTGGCGCGCTTCTCCGCTGAAGGGGTCCGGCCGCGTTTCCACACGGATGACCCTGCCGTCGGCGGGGCTCACGGCCAGGCCGGGCCCCGTGGGCGTCACCCTTTCCGGGTCGCGGAAAAAATGGACGCTGAACCAGCACAAGGCCAAAAAAATCAGAGCCGCCGGCCACCAATCCAAACAAGCGAAAACCAGGGCCGCCAGGGCGGTAAGGCCAATGCAGGGCCAACCTTCGGGGGTAATGCCGCAACGGGCTGGACGCATGAAAATCCTCCTGTGGTGGGAGCGCCGGGAAAATCCGTACGGGTAAGATTAGTCCTTTACGGGGGGCTTTGGCAAGCCGCCCCTTGCCGGACGCCGCGCCCAAGGCTATAGTACGGGTCATGAACAAGCCGCTTTGCCGCCTGCGCGTCCTGGCGCTGAGCCTGACCCTGCCGGGTCTGCTCTGGGCCTGCGGCCCCAAGGATGTGGGCACGGGCACCTCTGCGGAGGCCACGGGCACCTCTCCGGGCGTGAGCGTGGAAGATGGGCTGCGCTACCCGGTTTACGGTTCCGACAACACACAGCGTATGCTGTATTGGCAGAACCGTCCCGACGTCATGGCCGCCACGCAGGATTGGCGTGCGCGGCAATTCCGCCGTATGCAGGGGCTGGACGAGGCCGCAAGCCCTGAAGACCCGGCCTACAGGGCCGTGCCGAAACAACGCAGCCCCTTCAGGCAATAAATATGGACCCCGTCACCCACGCAGCCAGCGGCGCCGTGGCCATGCTGGCCCTGCCCCACCGTCCCGCTACCCGCTGGGCCGTGCCCCTGGCCGCCCTGGCCGCCGCCGCGCCGGATGTGGACGTACTGCTGGCGCACACGCCCCTGCAGTTTCTGCTGCTGCACCGGGGCTTGACCCATTCGCTTTTTTTTGCGCCCGTGCTGGGCCTGGCGCTGACCCTGCTGGCCCGACCCCTGTGGAAAACAGCTACCCCCGGTCACTGGCGGCCGGCCCCGGTCTGGCTGTTCATGACCTGCATGGTGCTGCTGCACATCTGGCTGGACTGCATCACCACCTACGGCACCATGATTTTTGTGCCTTTTTCCCATTTGCGGGTACGGCTCAACGCCGTGTTCATCATCGACCTGCTGCTCACCCTGCCCCTGCTGCTGGCTCTCTGGCGTTGGCGCGACCGCTGGTGGCGCATGCTTCTGGCCCTGGTCTGGCTGTTTGTCTATCCGCTGGCCGGGCTTTCGCTCAACTCCTGGCACACGGCACAGGTAGAAGACCTCCTGGCCGCCCAGGGCAAAACGGTGCGCCAGGTTACGGTGCTGCCCGACGCCTTTGCCCCCTTCTTCTGGCGCGTACTTTATGAAGAAGAAAGCCCGCAGGGCATGCTGGTGCATCTGCGGGGGCTGGACGCCCTGGGGCGCTTCAGGACTGCGGAAAGCGTCAGTCCGGCGGCCTCGCCGCGTCTGCTGGACGCTCTGGCGCGGCAATCCGTGGCGGCCAGGGCCTTTTTTGATTTTGCCATCCTGCCGGTGGTGCGGCCCGTGCCCCCGGCGGAGCTGCCCACCTCGCCGGAAGCCGTCGGCACCGCGCCGGTGCGCCTGATGATCTACGACCTGCGCTTTGGCAGCAGCCTGGGGTGGGTGCGCGAAATCATGAACCACCGGCCCAATGCGGACATTCCCTTCAAATATCTGGCCGAGGTGGACTGTGTGCGGCGGGCGGCCCTGAGCGCGGACGCGGAGATGTGCGCGGCCCCCCACCTGCTGCGGGAACGCCTGCGTTTTTCTGACAGTCGGCAAGATTCGCTCTGGCGCGCGCCCCGGCGCCCCGGACCCGCGCCCTGGCCGCTCTGGCTGGTGGGGCTGTACTGACCCCCGCCTTGCGCGGCAGCCCCACATGGGGTATGCCGCCCCATAACGTCGTTTTTTGACGGCATCGCATCTTGCCTCCGGAGGCCGCTATGGACACATCTTTTTCGCATCTGGACAGCCAAGGCAACCTGAGCATGGTGGACGTGGGGCACAAACCCCCCACGGAGCGCGTGGCCGTGGCCGAGGCCGTGGTGGAGCTGGCTCCGGCTACCATGCGGCTGCTGCGTCAGGCGGCACTGCCCAAGGGCGACGTGCTCACCTGCGCCAAGGTGGGCGGCATCATGGCCGCCAAACGTGTGGGCGAGCTCATCCCCCTCTGCCATCCCCTCAATCTCACTTACGCCGACGTGCGTTTTGAAATCACGGACGAGCCGCCGCGGGTGCGCATTGAAACCGAAACCCGCACCGTGGGGCCCACCGGGGTGGAAATGGAAGCCCTGGTGGCTGCGCAGACGGCCGCGGCCGTCATCTACGACATGTGCAAGGCCGTGCAGCGCGACATCGTCATCAGCCGGGTGCGCCTGCTGCACAAAAGCGGCGGCCGCAGCGGCCGCTATGACGCGCCGGAGCTGCCGTGATCGCCCCCATCCTGGACCCCGTGGCCCTGAACCTGGGGCATCTGCAGGTGCGCTGGTACGGCCTCATGTATCTGGCGGGCTTTGCCCTGGGCTGGATTCTGGGCCGCCGCCGCGCCGCAAAGCCCGGGTCCGGCTGGACCGCCGCCGATGTGGACGACCTGCTCACCTGCGTCATGGTGGGCATTATTCTGGGCGGCCGTCTGGGTTATGTGCTGTTTTACGATCTGCCCGTATACCTTGACGACCCGCTGGAAATTCTGCGCATCTGGAACGGGGGCATGTCCTTTCACGGCGGCCTGCTGGGCGTACTGGGAGCCTTCTGGTACTACGCGCGTTCACGCGGGCGCAGCTTTCTGGAAGTCTCGGACTTTATTGCGCCGCTCATTCCGCAAGGACTTTTTTTCGGCAGGCTGGGCAATTTCGTCAACGGCGAACTCTGGGGCAAAGTCAGCGACGTGCCCTGGGCCATGATCTTCCCCGGCGGGGGGCCCCTGCCCCGGCATCCTTCGCAGCTGTACGAGGCTGCCCTGGAAGGCCTGGTGTTGGGCGTGGTCCTCTGGATTTTTTCGGCCAAACCCCGCAAGGAAGGGGCGGTTTCCGGCCTGTTCGCCCTGGGCTACGCCGTATTCCGCTTTGGTGTGGAATTTGTGCGCGTGCCCGACGTGCAGCTGGGCTACCTGGCCTTTGACTGGCTGACCATGGGGCAGGCGCTCTGCGTGCCGCTGTTCCTGGCGGGCCTGTGGCTGCTCTGCCGTAAGGCCGCACCCGTGCCGCCCGCGCCTGTCGCTTTCCATAAAAAGAACAGCAAAAAGCGCCGGTAGAATATCCTGCCGACAGGATGAGGGCGGCCGCCCAAGACCGCATTTACCGGCGGCGGGGGCGGCCGTTCTCTTTGCAAGGGAGGCGGGTGCGCAGCTTGAAGGTAATCCCGCTGCGCGCCGACGTTCCGAAAGGCCGCGCCGCCGGAACACCCCTGCGTTGCGCAGGCATAGGCGCAACGGCAGGCGCAACGTCCCTACCCGTGCGCAATCGGCTTATTGCGCAGTGGCGCCTTTACCGGCGGCGGGCGACCCGTGCCCGCCGGTTGACAGCCCCCCGCTTTTTTGGGAAACTGACGGGCGTTTATCCATTTCAATCAAGGAGGCCATATGGCTAAGGAAGGGGCTATTGAAGTTGACGGCGTGGTGCAGGAAGCGCTGCCCAACGCCATGTTCCGCGTGCAGCTGGAAAACGGTTATGAAGTGCTGGCCCATATTTCCGGCAAAATGCGTAAATTTTACATCCGCATCCTGCCCGGCGACCGTGTGAAGGTGGAGCTTTCGCCCTACGACCTCACGCGCGGACGCATCACGTACCGTATGAAGTAGCGGCCGCCCCCGTTCTCGGGGTCCACAGGCCGCAACGTCGCGCCTATCCCAAAGCCGTCCGGGCCAGCAGGCTTACACCAGGCCCAGCCAGCGCAGCAGGGCCACGCAAACCAGGGCCCACAGGCCCGCCAGCACATCGTCAATCATCACGCCGAAGCCGGCGGGCAGCCAGGTTTCCGAAGCCCGCACGGGCCAGGGCTTGAGGATATCAAACAGACGAAAAAAGGCGAAGGCCGCCAGCACCAGCCCGAAGCCCGGCCGGGCAAAGGGCAACAAAACCAGCCACACCCCTACCAGTTCGTCAATGACCACCTCGCCGGGGTCCCGGCGTTCCAGAATTTGTTCGGCTCTGGTGGCGGCAAGCCCGCCCAGCACAAACAGCGCCAGCAAGACCAGCACGCGCCACACCGGCCCCAGCGGCAAAAAGAGATAGGGCGCCAGCAGGCAGGCCAGGGCCGTGCCCCAGGTGCCTGGGGCCTTGGGGTCAAGACCGGCCACGCCCAAGCGGCAGAAACACAGCACGGCGGCATCTGAAAAACGCATGAAAGCTCCTTTGGTCAGGCTGTGCAGATGGCTGCAGCCTACCATCCCTGCCCTCGCCCCGCAATGCGCGACGTGCTGCGTGCGGGGCGTCTTCTTCACGCCGCTGCGCCGCCGCGCTTCCACAGGAGGGCGCGGCGGCACAGCGGTTGGTGCACAGTTAGAGCGACGTAGGGCATTTCAACGTTGAAATGCCCCGGCGGTTGCGGGAGCAGACGCCCGCCGTGGAGGCGCCAACGCAGCCTCAGTCGTTGCGACGCAGGGGCTTCCCGTTATGGCAAAAGAGCTTGGCAGTGACGACGCAGGAAGTTCGGACAACGACAGCAACGCCCCTGGCTGTGGATGCAGACAGCAGCTCTATTTATTCGCACACTTACGCGCCGAAACAAGCGGACTGTAACCTTTGAGAATATATATTCAAAATAATCAATCTGCTCTAGATGTAGTGTTCTGACAGGCCCGTCATTCTCCCCAAAATCGGGAAAGCTGAAGTTATCAGACAACAGCAAACCAATTGGCGGCGCGTAACGCATTCCACGCCGCAAAGCGCACAGCTCCGGCACAGTCCGGCGGAGAAAGGCTTGTAAGGACGGGCCGTCCAGGATATACAAAGCTCCCGCGGACGGACCACACGGCTACGGTACGCCGCCAGTGCCCGGATGGTGGAACGGTAGACACAAGGGACTTAAAATCCCTAGTCCGAAAGGGCGTGCGGGTTCAAATCCCGCTCCGGGTACCAAGCAATATCAAGGAAATTCCCGGATTCGTCAAAATGACGAATCCGGGAATTTGACTTTTTGAAGACTGGGGAGGGGCGGGAGGAAGGAAACTTTTGTTCAGCTTCAGCCGTTGCACCGAAGGAAGCCACGGATGAAGACAGCGCTGATCAAAGGTCTCCTTTCCCCCCACAAAGTCCCTTCCCCAAACGCCCCTCTACGGCTGCAGGAGCAGGTCGTAGCGGTTGGGGGGGGTAAGGTAGATGCGGGCTGCGGTCTGGACCTGTTCGGGGCTGAGCTTGGCGGCCTTGTCAATAAGGGTCAGATCAAAACCCTGGGGGCGGCCCAGCACGGCGTCTGTGGCGGATTCGCCGGCGCGCGCGCCCAGGCTTTGCCGGTCACGGTAGTATTCGCCGCGCAGGCGGTTGACCGCGGCGCGCAGCAGTTCTTCGGGCAGGGCTTTGGCCTGCACCTGGGCGATAATCCTGGCAAAGCCCTGGCGGGCCTGTTCCACCTTGTCCGGCGTGGTGCCAATATAAAAGGCCATCATGCCGGCCAGCGGCATGGCGCGGTAGAAGGCCGTGACCGTATAGCCCAGGCCCTCCACGTCCCGCATCTGGCTGAACAGCAGGCCGCTCTGGCCGGAAAGCACAGCCTGGAGCAGGAGCAGGGCCGGGGCGTCCGGGTGGTCCGGCGGCACGGCGCGAAAGACCTCCAGCACATGAGCCTGGTTACGGCCGGGCAGATGCAGGTCCAGCTTTTTATCCGTACCCCAGACGGGCAGCGACACGCTGAGGGCTTTGCCCTGGGGCACGGGCAAGCTGCGGGCAAAGGTCAGCACGGCTTCGCGATCAAAGTCGCCCGCCACGGCCAGCACCCAGGGCTGCCGCAGTTGCTGTTCCCAGAAGCTGCGCACATCCTTGGGGGTGAAGCGGGCCAGAGATTCCGGCGTGCCCAGCGGGTCCAGGCCGTAGGGCTGACCGTTGGGATAGAGGAAGGGATTCAAGCGGGAGAACAGCAGCCCCGTAGGCCTGTCCGCGCGTTGGCGCAGGTCGGAAAGCATGTCGCTGACTTCGCGACGCACTTCCTGCTCCTCAAAACGCGGTTTGGTCAACAGGTCTTGCAGCAGGGCAAAGTAGTCCGCATTAAAACGCGCCGGGCCGGTGAGGGATACGGTAAAGGTCTGCAACCCGGCGCTGGCGTCCAGAGAGGCAGCGCGCTGGGCCAACCAGCGTTCCACGCCCTGGGCGTCCAGGTCGGCGCAGCCGTCCGTCAGGGTTCGGGCGGTCAGACCGGCCAGCCCCTGGTTCTCAGCCGCAAGCAGCGCGTTGCCGCCGGGGAAGGAGAGCTGCACTGCGGCATAGGGTACAGTGGCATCGGGCAGCAAAATGAGCGTACGGCCCCCGCCCAGGTCAAAGGTTTCGGCCTTGGCGGCATCGGCGGCCTGCGGCGCGGGCCCTTTGGGCGCGGCCGGGGCGGGCCAGTTGGCGCGCAGAATGGCTTCCAGGTCGGGCAACTGGGCTTTTTCCGGCGCCAGCACGCGCACTCGCAGGGCCTGAGGCTGCAGCCAGCGGCTCAGGGCTGTACGCAGGCGGTTCTGGTCCACGCTGCCCAGGGCCGCGCGCATATTGGCTTCCGCCTGTGCGCCGCCCAGATCAAACTGCACGCTTCCAGTCCAGGCCGCCAGGCCGCTGAGGGTTTCGGACGAGCGATCCATGCCGTCTTCCAGGTTGAACACGGCCCGGCGCACGCTTTCATCGCTGAAGTCTTTGGCGGCGAGGCTTGCCAGGTCTTTGGTCAGGCCCTGCCAGAAGGGCTCGAGCTTGTCCGCGTCCATCTGGGCCGAGAGGTAGAGCAGGCCCGCGCGGGCCAGGCTCATATTGCCCATGCCGATGCTGTCCACCAGCTGTTGTTCATACTTGTATTTGCGGTAGAACAGGGAGGTGCCGTCGCCGCCCAGCAGATAGCTCAGCACGTCCAGATCGGTGGAGCGCACGTCGCTCAGGGCAGGCGCGGGAAAAGCCAGCCCCAGATAGACCTTGCTCCAGGGGCCGCGGATGACTTCCACCTGTGGCCCGCCGGGGGCCGCACTCAGGTCCACCGGGGCCGGGGCCGCCTGGTCGCCGCTGTTGGTCAGCCCGCCGAAGAGCTGACGGGCGTGCTCCAGCACAGCCTGGGGGTCCACATCGCCGGCCACCAGCAGCAGCATGTTGCGCGGCTGATACCAGCGGCGCACATAGGCCCGCAGGTCGTCGGCCGTGACGGCGCGCACCGTATCCTTATAACCGATGACGGGCCGTCCGTAGACGGTATTGTGCAGGGTGGAAGTCTGGAGGCTTTCAAACAGGCGGCTCATGGGCTGGTCCTGGTCGCGCTCCAGCTCGGAGATGACCACTTTCTTTTCGGACTCCAGCTCCTTGGGGTCCAGAGAAGCCTGAAAGGCCATTTCCTTGACCACGTCCATGCCAGTGCGCCAGTGGGCGGCGGGCATATCCGTAATGAACCAGGTTTTGTCAAAACTTGTGGCCGCGTTGAGGTAGCCGCCCAGGGCTTCCACATCCTTGGCTACCTGCCCTTTGGGCCGGTGCTCCGTGCCCTTGAAGACCATATGCTCCAGCAAGTGGCTGATGCCGGCCTGGGCCGCCGTTTCATTGGCGGAACCCGTACGCACATAAAGGCGCGTGGCCGCCAGGGGGAAGCGGGTATCTTTGACAATGCAGACCGTCAGCCCGTTAGGCAGCCGGGTAAGCAGCATGTCCTTGCCCGGTGCGGCCTGAGCGGCAGACGCGGACGTCGCCAGCAACAGAAAAAACAGTGTTAATAAAAAACCGTGGCGTGCCATAATCGCTCCACAATAAAGGTTTCTTCATGTCGCAAAGGGAAACGCCCTTGGAAAATGCAAAGGCGCGCCCCTTGTGAGGGACGCGCCGACTATAGCAGGCGGACCGGACGGGAGCAACGCCTAGCCGCCCAGGTAAGCCTCTTTAACCTTTGGATTTTCAAGCATTTCTTTACCAGGACCAGCTAAAACCACCCGGCCCACTTCCAGAATGTAGGCGTAGTGCGCCACAGAAAGGGCCGCGTAAGCGTTCTGCTCCACCAGCAGGACGGTCTTGCCCTCCTGGTTGATGCGCTGGATGATGGCAAAAATTTCGCGCACCAAAAGCGGCGCCAGTCCCAGGGAGGGCTCGTCCAGCATGAGCAGGTCCGGGCGGCTCATGAGGGCACGGCCCACGGCCAGCATTTGCTGTTCGCCGCCGGAAAGGGTGCCGCCCTTCTGCCAGTTGCGTTCTTTGAGGCGGGGAAACAGGGTGTAGACCCAGTCCAGATCTTCAGCAATGGCCGAAGAGTCCGAACGGGAATACGCGCCCAGAAGAAGATTTTCCTCCACGCTCAAATGCGGAAGGATGCGGCGTCCTTCGGGCGAAAGGGAAATGCCCTTGCGGACCATGTCTTCGGGCTTGAGCCCCCGCAAGGACACGGGCGGTTCGCCCTCGTGCCGGGTGAGCAGAATGTCGCCGCCGATATGCTTGTTCAGCCCTGCGATGGAGCGGATAATGCTGCTCTTGCCCGCGCCGTTGGCCCCGATAAGGGTCACGATGCTGCCGCGCGGGATGTCCAGGCTCACGCCCTGCACAGCCTGAATGCCGCCGTAGCGCACCTGCAGGTCTTTGATTTCAAGGATGTTGCCCATATGCTGCCCCTATTTGCCGCCCGCGGGCGCGTCCTCGCCCAGATAGGCGCGGATGACCACGGGGTTGCTGCGCACGGCATCGGGGCCGCCCTCGGCGATCAACGCGCCGTATTCCATAACCCAGATATACTGGCACACGCCCATGACCACCTTCATATCGTGCTCAATGAGCAAGATGGTGAGGCCGAACTCGTCTCGGATATGCCCGATAAAATGCATAAGTTCCAGGCTTTCCTGCGGGTTCATGCCCGCGGCTGGTTCGTCCAGCAAAAGCAGACGTGGTTCCGTAGCCAGGGCCCGGGCAATTTCCAGCCGCCGCTGTGCCCCGTAGGGCAGGCTGCCGGCCTGGTCGTTCAGATTTTCGCTCAGGCCCACCCGATCGGCCAGTTGGCGGCTTTTTCCCGCAATGGCCGCTTCTTCCTTGTAAAAGGCGGGCAGGCCCAGGGGGGCCATCCACCAGGGGCAGTGCCGCCGCACGTGGCAGCCCACCATAATATTTTCCAGCACGCTCATCTGCTGCGAAAGGCGGATGTTCTGAAAGGTGCGGGCAAGGCCCAGACGGCAGATATCGTTGGGATGCAGGCCCTTGATGCTTTGGCCACTAAACAGCACCTCCCCTTCCTGCGGGGTGTAAAAGCCGCTGAGCACATTGAAGGCCGTGGTTTTGCCCGCGCCGTTGGGGCCGATGATGCCGGCAATGGCCCCCTGGGGCAGAGCCAGGGTCAGGTCGCTCACGGCGGTGACGCCGCCAAAGCGCATAGTCACGTTTTTGGCCAGCAGCAGCGCCCCCTTGTAGTCCGGGGGGGTGGGTGCGGTGTAGGCGCTCATGCCTTGCCCCTCCTCAAAAGAGCATTCAGCCCCTTCCAGGTCAGCTCCCTGGTGCCCATGATGCCCTCGCGCCGATAAAGGATGATGCCCAGCAGAACCAGAGAAAACACCACCATGCGCATGCCGGGGATGCCGGGCAGCTCAATAAAGCCCAGGTCCATGGGTTCTTCAATGGCGCGCAGCCATTCCAGCAGAATAGTGATGACCCCCGCGCCCAGCAGGCTGCCCGTCAGGGAGCCCAGGCCGCCCGCCACCACAAACATGAGGACGTTGAAGGTCAGCAAAAAATTGAACATCTTGGGGTCGATGGTGGAAAGGTGGCTGCCCAGCAGGGCCCCGCCCACGCCGGCAAAAAACGCGCCTACGCAGAAGGAGAGCACCTTGTAGCGAAAAACGTTGATGCCCATGACCCTGGCGGCTATTTCGTTATCCCGGATGCAGCGCATCACGTTGCCGTAATTGCTGAAGACGAGCCGCGCCAGCACAATGAGCGTAAAGAGCATCCAGACATAGCAGGAAAGCAGCGAGGCATGGCCCGGTATGCCCTTGATGCCCAGAGAGCCGTTGGTGATGCCCGTGGCGTTAACGATAAGCACGCGGATAATCTCGGCAAAGCCCAGTGTGGCGATGCCCAGATAGTCGTCGCCCAGGCGCAGCACGGGCACGGCGATGATGAAGGCAAAGATCGCCGCCACCAGCCCGCCGGCCAGCACCGAAACCCAGAAGGGGGTCATGAGCTCCGAAAAAGGCCAGATGATGGGCTCCAGAATCCACATCATTTCTTTTTGTTCCGGCGACAGAATGCAGAGGGCCGAAACATAGGCGCCGATGGCGATAAAGCCCGCGTGCCCCAAAGAAAACAGGCCGGTAAAGCCGTAGATGAGGTTAAGCGAGAGCGCCAGGATGGCGTTGATGAAGATGAGCTTGGCAATATAAATCTGGTAATCGCCGAGAAAGCTCTCCGCCTGCCAGAGGACACAGGCCCCGGCCAGCATGAGGGCGATGCTCAGAAATGTGCTGGTGTTGAGGCGCATCAGATCTTCTCCTCCAGCCGCTCGCCCAGGAGGCCCGTGGGCTTGAACAGCAGCACGAGCACCAGCAGCACAAAGGCGAAGGCGTCGCGGTAGCCCGAAAGTTCCGGCATAAAGGCCACGGTCATGATTTCCACAAAGCCCAGGGCCACGCCGCCGATGACCGCGCCCTGAATGGAGCCGATGCCCCCGAACACAGCGGCAATAAAGGCCTTCAGGCCCGGCATGATGCCCATGTAAGGGTGCACCTGGGGGTAGCGCAGGGCCCACATGATGCCCGAGGCCGCAGCCAGGGCCGAACCGATGCAGAAGGTCAGGGCAATGATGTTGTCCACCCGCACGCCCAGAAGGCGCGTGGTTTCAATATCCTTGGAGATAGCGCGCATGGCCAGGCCCGGTTTGGTCCGGTAGACCACATAAAGCAGAATGGCCACCAGCACGATGGTCATGCTCGGCACAAAGGCCGTGAGCGGCAAAATGCGCACGCCGCCCACCTGCCATTCCGCAACCAGCCATTCCGGTTGCAGCACGGGGCGGGGCTGTCCGGTAAAGACCACCACGGCCAGACTTTCAATAAAAAAGGATACCGCAATGGCGCTGATCAGCGCCGAAATGCGCGGAGCGTCGCGCAGGGGGCGGTAGGCCACCCGCTCGATGATGACGCCGAGAAGGCTCGCGCCCGCCACGGAAACCACCGCCGCCACGCCCCAGGGCCAGCCGAAGGCAAAAGTGCCGAAGAAAACGAAGTAGGCCCCCACCATCAGGATATCGCCGTGGGCAAAGTTGATGAGCCGCAGGATGCCGTAGACCATGGTGTAGCCGATGGCGATCAGGGCATAGAGCGACCCCAGGGTGAGGGCGTTAAAACAGTGCTGTAAAAACATGTCAAGGCTCATGAGCCACCTCGGCGCGGCCCGCAAAGCGGGTGGACGCAAAGCGTCCCCCGCCGCCGGACTGTGCGGCAGATAGGGAAAAAACGCCCCGCGGCGATTGCCGCCGCGGGGCCGGAAAGGGGGCGATTTATTTGGGCGTCACTTCGCCCACATACACGCGCTTGCCGTCCTTGTATTCAATGATGCCCACGGGCATTTCAGCATCGTGGGTTTTGTTGATGGTCAGCGAGCCCAGAGCGGTGGGCAGGTTCTTGGTTTCCGCCAGGGCCTTGGCTATGGCTTCGGGCTTGGCGGAGTTGGCGCGCTTGATGGCGTCAAGGATCAGGAAGTAGGTATTGTAGCCCAGGGCGCCGTTGACGTTGGTTTCCTTTTCAGGATAGACGGCCTTCCAGGCTTCGGTAAAACGCTTGGCTTCGGCGCTCATATTGGGCATTTGCGGGTCGTAAGGGAAGGTGGTGTGCAAAAAGCCTTCCGCGGCCTTGCCGCCCAGCTTGAGGGTATCGGGGTTGTCCATGGCGTCCGCGCCCATAAGGCGGAACTTGGCGCCCAGCTCGCGGGCCTGCTTCATGATGATGGCGCCTTCGGCAAAGTAGGCGGGCATGAACACGATGTCAGGCTTTTTAGAAATAAGTTCGGTAAGTTGGGCAGTGAAGTCCTGGTCACCGGAACTGTATTTGAGGTTGGCCACCACTTCGCCGCCCAGCTTTTTGAAGGAACGGGTAAAGAAGCTGGAAAGGCCCACGGCATAGTCGTTGGTCATGTCCATGAGCACAGCGGCCTTTTTGAGGCCCAGATTTTCATAGGCATAGGTGGCCGCGGCCGCGCCCTGGTAAGGGTCAATGAAGCAAGCGCGGAAGTAGTATTTTTTGCCCTGGGTTACCAGAGGGTTGGTGCAGGAAGTGCCCACGCCGGGAACCTTGGCCTTTTCGGCCACTTCAGCGCCGGCCATAGCCAGGGAGGAACCGTAGGTGCCGATAAGGGCCACCACTTTGTCGCGTTCCACCAGGCGCTTCACGGCATTGGCGGCTTCAACCTTGTCGGACTTGTTGTCCACCACCACCAAATCCACGGGGCGGCCCAGCACGGTGGGCATTTCCTTGTGCGCCAGGCGCACGCCTTCCAGTTCCAGCTGACCGCCAAAAGCGTTCTGCCCGGTCAGGGGGAGGTATACGCCGATTTTGACAGGACCAGCCTCGGCGGCCAGGGTCTGGCCTGCAACGCCAAGGGAAAGCGCCAGCCCGGCCAGCGCCACAAGCAGTTTACCCAATTTCATCCTTCTCCCTCCAGTCATTGAGGTTCTTGGCGGCCTCAAAGTAAGGCCAACCGCTGGCGACACTCTACGCCAGATACAGGGGGACCGCAATTGTTCCGCCCCGTTGCCGCCACAAAATCTCCGTCGTCGCAGCGTGGGGGTACCGTGCCCCCAGGCCCGCGCCTCCGCCCCCGGAGACGTCTGCGGGCCGCTGCGTGACGGCTGACGTAAAAAACTCAGCCCGCCGTAGCCAGGTAGCGGGCAAACAAGCGCAGACCTGGGCGCGAAAAGCGCTCCCACTCCGAAGTCAGCGCCAGCCCCGGCACCAGAGCCCGCACCACGGGCAAATCCAGGTCCGCGCGGGTCAGATCCACGTACAGAGGCCGCCGCCCCTGGGCCTCCAGCACGCTTTCCAAAAGCCGCAGCTCCGCCGCCGGCGAGGGCAGGCTCAGGTCCGGCAGATCTTCCAGATCGCGCACAGGCAGACCAGCCAAGCCCGGCCCAGAAGGCCGCGGCGGCGCGCTGCGCACCGGCGAATAGGGCCAGGGCGTTTCCGTCAACGCAGCCAGGGCCGCGCGCGGACCGCACAAATGGGCTCCGGTGGCGCGCACCACAGCCCCGTCCGGCCCCAGCACAAAACTCTGGTACACGGGCAGCCCCAGTTCCGTGGTCAGATCCTGAAACTGCACCCGGACGCCGCAGGCTGCATAATCGTCCAACAGGGCCTGCAGTCGGGGGTCGCGGCTGCGCAGGCAAAAGCAGCGCGTGCGGCTGTAGGGGGTCACGGCCTCGGCGTCGCGTTCGGCAATTTCCGTCAGCGCGGCCACCTTGGCCTCCTCCGGGGTGTTGCCCGAAGCCAGCCCCGTGGACCCGCCGGCCACAAACAAGGCCGGTTCGTCCAGATTGCAGAACAAAAACACGGCCTGGGCCGGCACCAGCACCGTCGCGCCGCCGCTGTCATGCGCGGACAGCCAGTGCAGGGGGAAATCCGTGTACGGCGCTTCCAAAGGCAGGCTGTTGGGGTCCAGAGCCTCCCGCCCCTGGGCGCGCAATTCCGAAAGCCGCGCCCGCACCAGGGGCAAAGCGTTTTTGCGCTGGGCAATGCGCCCCACCACCGGTCCGCCGCAGTCGTCGGCCGCCGCGCCGCCCTCCTCCACGCTCACATAGGCGCTGGCCCGCTCCACAATCTCCATGGCGCAGGAGGCCCTGGCCGCCGCCAGCGAAAGCCCGCGCCCGTAAGCCGTGGCCGCGCCCCGCAGGGTATGCCGCACGGCCCCGTTGCGCACGGCCACATCCACCCGCCAGCCGCGCAGCAGGGCAATGGGCGCCAGCGAAGCCTCGTGGCGCATTTCCCGCCCTTCCACCAGACCGGCCTCCATCAGGGCGTCCTGAGCGCGCAAAAACGTTTCCTGGGCCGGGGGCCGCTGCCAGGCCGGACCGGAATTGGCCGCCAGCAGGACGTGTTGACGGCGCAGCTCCCCGGCCTGGGCGGCCATGGCCTCAAGAGCGGCGCGTACGCGCGCTTCCGCAAACAGGGACGGCACATCGGCCTCCCCCCAGCGGGGCAAGGGATGGTGCTCGCAGATATTGGCGCGGAACAAAGCGCTCCAGGCCGCAGACGCGGCAAAATCGGGTTGCGCGGCCGCGCGCAGATACACGGCCGGGGTGGCCGCCAAAGCCGCCGCCCGCGCCGTGGGCGTCAGGGCCGCGTCCAGATCTTCCAGCCCCGGCAACAGCAGGGCGCACTCCCGCAGCAGCGCGGCCAGAGCCGGACGCGGGCAAGTTCCGTCGGTCGCGTCAGCGCAGCGAGCGGCCAACTGACGCAGTTCCGCCGGGCGGTTCTTACCCAGCAGACGCAACAGATGCAGATGGAGAAAGTCGTCGTAAGGCGCGGCTTCCAGGCGGTCCAGAGCCGCATCAAAAGAAAGGGAGGCGGGAGGCAGGCAGGAGAAATAGCCCGTGGTGGCCTGGGTGCGCTCGTGGGCGTAGGCGTAATCCAGGGGGGGCAGGTCGGCAAAAGAATCTGGGGTGCTGCGGTTCATCAGACTGTACCCTTGCGGCTTGCGCATGACGCGCGCTACAGGGGCTCCACATCCCCCAAAAACGGAAGGCCGTGCGCGGCATGTTCCGCAGCCGCGGCTGCCGGGGATTCCGGAACGCGGCACAAAAAAAGACGGACCTTGCGGGCCCGCCCTGACACGTCTCGGTCGTCAACCGGAATCCGCTCAAACTGTGCGCCGGGAACCGGGCTCTGCGCCCGAAACGCCGCTTGACAGCACTGCCGCCCATCGGGCTTTGCGTAACAAAAAACGCAGCTCGGCCCCAAAACGGACATGGCCCAGGACAACTTCAACCGACAAGCCCATCGCCGGGCCGCGACAGCACCGTGGCCAAAACAGGGGGGCCGCGCCGCCCGCTCCCTTGAGCGCAACGGCGCGGCCCCCGACCATATTAACGTTTGGAGTACTGGTACCGGGCGCGGGCGGCGCGCAGACCGTACTTTTTACGCTCTTTCTTGCGGGCGTCGCGGGTGAGGAAGCCGGCCTTCTTGAGCAAGGGGCGCAGGGCCGGGTCTACCGCCAGCAGGGCGCGGGAAATGCCGTGGCGCACAGCCTCGGCCTGACCGCTCACGCCGCCGCCGGCCACGTTGACGCGCACATCCAGCTTTTCGGCCAGCTTGGCGAGCACCAAGGGCTGACGGATAATCATCTGGAGGGTCTTGCGCGGGAAGTATTCTTCAAACGTGCGACCATTGACCACAATGGCACCGGAACCGGCGTAAACGCGGGTACGGGCCGTGGCGGTCTTGCGGCGGCCGGTGCCGTATTCAAATTTTTCGCTCATGGCGTTCTCCGTCCTTAACTAGTGCGCGAGAGTCAGCGGCTGCGGATTCTGGGCCGTATGCGGATGCTCGGCCCCGGCATAGATCTTGAGCTTTTTCAGCATGGCGCGACCCAGACGGTTTTTGGGCAGCATGCCGCGCACGGCGGACATGAGCGCCCGGTCAGGGTGCTGGGCCAGCACGTCGCCGAGCACGCTGGTCTTGAGACCGCCCACCCAGCCGGAATGCCGGTAGTATTTTTTGTCCTGCAGTTTATTGCCGGTGACCTTGATTTTCTCGCAGTTGACCACCACGATGAAATCCCCGTTGTCCATATGCGGGGCGAACTCGGGCTTGTGCTTGCCGCGCAGGCGGTGGGCGATCTGGCTGGCCAGACGACCGAGCACCTGATCCTGAGCGTCCACCACAAACCACTGGCGGTTAATGTCCTTGGGGGTGGGGCTGAACGTTTTCATGGGAATGACTCCTCACTCTGCAAATATCGGCGGCCGTCAGGCAGCTTGGCGTTTCAAACCCGCGATGCGCCGCCCAACGGGGGATGACGACAGTATCGCAGCAAAGGTAGCTTCAATACAGCAAAACGCGCCGGCCTGTCAAGCGCCGGGGGCGCTTTGGCGCACTGCACAGGTCGCGGGCCTGGTGCAGACCCGGCCTGAATCCGGTTTTGGGACGAACGCCACGCGCGTCCGTCCGGCCGAAACGGCTGTGAAGCCCTTGAGGTTTACACCATGAGCCCCTATACTGCCAACTGTTTTTTGTAGGCACACCGGGAGGCCCCATGCCCGTCATCCGCAAGAGTCTGCTGGAACTCATTTTTTCCGGCGCGTACTTACTGCGCTGGAACGATAAGCTGCGCCCCGTGGAACTGCTTGAGATCGACAAGCAGGCCCACAAAATGCTGCTTGCCTGCGTGCTCTGGCACGAATACACCCGTGAGGCCGACACGGCCCGGCGCGTGGCCCTGGCGACAGAAATTGTTGAAGGCGGTCTTTTCGACTATTTCTACCGGGCCATCATTACGGACATCAAGCCGCCCATCTTTTACAAAATCAAGGCCAACCCCCGCCAGTTCCGCGCGCTCACGCAGCACGTTCTGGAGCGGCTCGCCCCGGCGCTGGCCCCCCTCGGCCCTTTCTGGAAGCGCATGCGCGCATGGCATTTGCACCCCGATGAAGAAAGCCCGGCACGACGCATCCTTACTGCTGCCCACCTCTATGCCTCACAGTGGGAATTTCGCCTTATTGAACCATTCAACACGCCCTTTGACGAAGAAATGGACGACATCGGCCAGTCCTTCCACGACAGGCTGGCGGCCTTTGCCGACCTGCCCGGCCTTATTGCTATGCGCACGCCCCGCACGGCCCTGGCACGGCTGGCCAACCTCTGCGGGCAGTTGCGCTTTCAGATCCGCTGGACGCAGGCCCCGCGCATTCCCTCCACCTCGGTGCTGGGACACATGTTCATTGTGGCCTGTCTGGCCTACTTTTTCAGCCTCACGGTCAAGGCCTGCCCGGCCCGCGCCGACAATAACTTTTTTTGCGGCCTGTTTCACGACCTGCCCGAAGTGCTCACCCGCGACATTATCTCGCCGGTCAAGCAATCCATCGCCAGCCTGCCCAAGATGATCAAAGAATACGAAGAAACGGAACTGGAACGCCGCCTGTTCGCCCCTCTGCGGGAAGAAGGCTTTACGGACCTGGTGGCACGCATCTCCTACTTTCTGGGCCTGGAGGTGGGTTCGGAATTTCAGGAATGCGTCCGTCGCCAGGGTCGCGTCCGGACGCTGGACGGCTTTGACGCCCTGCAGCGCGAGGGCAATACGGACGACCTGGACCCCAAGGACGGCCGCCTGCTCAAAGATTGCGACAACCTGGCCGCCTTTCTGGAGGCCCACAGCTCCATCCGCAACGGGGTTTCCTCGCCGCACCTGCTGGAAGCGCGCGTGCGCCTGCTTACTCGCCTGCGCGAAAGCCCCCTCGCCTGCCTCAACCTGGACGCCCTGCTGGCGGACTTTGACTGACCATGAAACGTCTTCCCGCCCCACCAGCCGCACTGTCGGCCCTGCTGCTGGCCTTCTGCACGCTGTTCACGCCTCTGGCGGCACAGGCCCTGACCATTGCCAAGGGCGTGCCCTTTTACGCCCGCGACATGGAATACTACTACCGTGAGCAGCGGGCCGAAACCCTGCCCGGCATTTTGCGCACCTTTGACGCCCAGGGCGTGCTGGCCGACAGCCGCAAACAACTGGCCCTGGCCGCCTTTCTGGCCGAAGTGCTGCGCCGCGACCCTTCGGCCAGACCGCGCCTGCTGCCGCCCGCGCCCAGCCTGAGCCGCGACGGACGCCGCACCCTGGCCTGGGCTGCGCACCTGGCCCAACTGCCCGACGCTGACGCTCTGATCCAAAGCCTGCTGCAGCCCGACGACGCCCTGCTGCTCCGGCAGATCACTGCCAGCCCGGCCCCCTTGCTGCGCTGGAATCTCTATGCGGAAAAAACCGTGCTCCAGATGTACTGGACCGCCTACCTGGCCTCGGGCGACGCGGCCTATCTGGACCCTATCATCGCGGCGGCCCTGCGCTACGCCCGGCTCAACGCCGCAGGGCTGCAGAACGATCCGGACTTTTCCGTCAGCGCCGCCGCCGCGGCTTCCCTCTACGACATGGCCCCCCGGCATCCTGAGGTCGACGCCCGCGTGGCGCAGGCCCTGAACAGTCAATCCGGCCCGGAGGCCGCAACCCTGCGCACCATTCTGCGCCGCTGAGTGCATACCGCCATGACCAACCAGACCACCAACTACGGCGTGCTGTTCGACCACGGCCGCCACGCCCGCATCGGCCTGCCCGAAGCCGTTTTCTGCCAGGGCAAACCACGCGAGGCCGTGCTGGATCTGCTGCGCGACCGCGCCGCCGACCCCGCCCCCGTGCTGTTTACCCGGCTCGCCGCCGACGTTTTTGCCGCAGCGCCGGAAGACATCCGCGCCTGCTACAGGTATCATCCTCTGTCCCGCACGGCCTTTACCCGGCCCCTGCCCCCCAAAGCCCACGGCCGCGTAGCCCTGGTTTCCGCAGGCACGGCCGACGGCTCCGTGCTCTGGGAGGCCGCGCGCACCCTGGAGTATCTGGGCATAAACCACCAGGTCATAGAGGATAACGGCGTGGCCGGGCTCTGGCGCATCACTGCCAGCCTGCCGGACCTGGCCGCCGCCGACGCGGTCATCGTGGTTGCCGGTCTGGACGCGGCCCTGGCCTCGGTGGTAGGAGGCCTTACGCCGCGCCCCATCTTTGCGGTGCCCACTTCCGTGGGGTACGGCATGGCCCGTCAAGGGCATACGGCCCTGGCCGCCATGCTGGTAAGCTGCGCCCCAGGCGTGGGCGTCATGAATATTGACAACGGCTACGGCGCGGCCTGCGCCGCCGCAAGAATCATCAATCTTCTCAATGAAAAGGAAACCCCATGCCCCGGCAAACCCTGACGCCGCCCCACAGCGCGCCCAGCCACAATCCTGCGCCGCACTGCCACTCCGCCCCCTGCGCACATCCGGCGCCAGATACGCATCCGGCCCCCGACGCGCCTGCGCAACATCCCGCCAGCCTTACAGTCCTTACCGTACGGCCCGCTTCGGGCCTTTCCGGCGACATGCTGCTCAGCGGTCTGGCCGCCCTGCTGGACCTGGACGCCCCGGCCTTGGACGCCCTGACGGACGAACTGCGCCTGCCAGCCTTGCACGGCGTTTTGCGGCTGGAAGCGCGCCAGGTTAACGGCATCGCCGGTGTAGGCTGCCACATTGACCTGCCCCACGAGCACAGCCACCGCAGCCTGGCCGACATTCTGGCCCTGCTGGACGTCAGCGCCCTGCCCGCCGACGCCGCCACCCTGGCCAGGGAGGCCTTCACTGTTCTGGCTGCCGCCGAGGGCGCAGTGCACGGCAAAAGTCCGGAGCAGGTGACCTTTCACGAAGTGGGCGCACTGGACAGCATTCTGGACATCTGCCTCGCCTGCCGTCTGTTCACCCAGCTGGCCCCCCACCGCTTTGTCTGCAGCCCCCTGCCCCTGGCCGACGGCCTGGTCCGTTGCGCCCACGGCTGCCTGCCCACCCCGGCCCCGGCCGTGCTGCACATGCTGGAAGGCGTAGCCGTGCAGGGCTTTGCCGGGCAGGGCGAAACCGTCACCCCTACCGCCCTCTGCCTGCTCAAGGCCTTCAAGGCCGATTTCGGGCCCTGGCCTGCCATGACTGTGCGCAAAACCCGCATCAGCTACGGCGACAAAGTTTTTCCCCACGTGCCCAACGGCGCGCTCTGGGCCCTGGGCACGGCGCAATAAACGGACCAGGACACGGCCGCCCCCCCCGAGTCAGGAGGCGCGCCCCCGGTACCCCCTTTCTATTTACTATAGATACAGGTATGTCATGGATGCCGATCCCACCAAAGCCGCTGCCTTGCCCCACCGCCTGCGGAAAGTTTTCCGCAGTCTGCCCGCCTGCGCCATAGCCTTTTCCGGTGGGCTGGACAGTCGCTTTCTCTGCCACGCCGCCCTGCTCTGCGGCAGCCGCGTCCTGGCCCTGCACGCCCAGGGGCCGCACATTGCCGCGCAGGAAAGTGCGGAAGCGCAGGACTGGGCCCGTCGTCGCGGTCTGCCCCTGCGGCTTGTGCACTACAGCCCCCTGCCTCTGGCGGAGGTGGCCGCCAACAGCCGCGAGCGCTGCTACGCCTGCAAGCGCGGCCTCATGGCCGCCCTGCGGGCGACCCTGGCCCTCACGGGACAAGACGCGCCCTGCACGCTCTGCGACGGCACCAACGCCGACGACATGCGGGCCTTTCGCCCCGGACTGCGAGCCCTCAAAGAAGCCGGCGTGCGCTCCCCCCTGGCCGAGGCCGGGCTGACCAAGGACGACATCCGCCGTCTGGCCCGCCAGACCGGCCTGGACCGGCCGGACCAGCGCGCCCGGCCCTGCCTGCTGACCCGCCTGGCCTACGGCTTCGAACCGACCGAAGACCTGCTGCGCCGCCTGGCCGCCGCCGAAGCCGCCCTGGACGCCCTGCCCGCCCCGGCGGATGCGTCGGCCGCCGCCGACGCAGAACAAGGAGCCGCCCTGGGCGACTTTCGCCTGCGCGTCACGCCCGAACCGCTGCTCCAGGCCCAGCGCCTGCCCCCGGAACTGCGCCCGCAGGTGGAGGCCATCCTCGCCGCGCACGGCTTTGCCCCCTGCACCATCCGTCTGGATCAGGACATAAGCGGTTTTTACGACACGAAAAAGATTGTCTGAAGCCGTACGCTCCGGACTGAGCACGGGCGAAGACAACGCTGCCGTAACCGTGGTTACGCGTCCGAAGGGGCGCCCCTGGGGTGCGGGTTCACTTGGCAAAGGAATATGGTCAAAACTTTCTGCGGCTGGGGCTCAGCCCATAAGCGTCACCACGCCGGCGGCCAGCACGCGGCCTGCGGGGTCGTACACAGCGGCCACCTGGCCGGGAGCGGAGGGGAAAAGCGGTTCCGCCAGCGAAATGTGCAGGCCGCCGTCCGCAGCAACGCGCACCTGGGCCGAGGCAGGGCGCTGCCGGTAACGCAAGCGCACCAAAACCGCCTCCGGCCAGAACTCCGGAGGCAGCAGCAGGTTGGCCCGCGCCGTGCGGCACCAACGCATGCCCAGCAGGTGGCGGGGGCCCACCACCAGGGCGTTGGCGGCCCTGTCCTTGCGCAATACGTAGAGAGGTTCGCTGTAGGCAATGCCCAGGCCCTTGCGCTGGCCTTCGGTATAGCGCCAGAGGCCACGGTGCCGCCCGATTTCGCGCAGGCCGCCCTGGGCGTCGGCCAGCAGCACCGGGCCGGGTTCGGGCGCGTCCAGCCCGGCCGCGCGCCAGCGGCTTTCCAGAAAAGGCCTGTAGGCCTCGTTGCCAGCCCCTTTCTCCGGTGTGGGCACAAAGCAGATATCCTGACTTTCACCCGGCAGGGGCACTGTAAGCCCGGCTGCCGCCACCAGGGCGCGGGTGGTCGTTTTGTCCTGTCCGGCCAAAGGGAACTGCGCGCGGGCCAGGCGTTGCCGCGGCACCAGGCTCAAAAAATAACTCTGGTCCTTGGCGGCGTCCTGCGCCGTGGCCAGAAGCGGCAGCTCCGATCTGTCCGGGCCGGGAACCAGCCGGGCGTAGTGGCCTGTGGCCAGGCGGTCTGCACCCAGGGCCAGGGCCGCGTCCAGCAGCGCGCCGAACTTAATGGCGCGGTTGCAACGGGCGCAGGGGTTGGGCGTGCGCCCGGCGGCATAGGCGGCGGCAAAGGGCGTGAGCACCTCGCGCGCAAAGCCCTGGCGCAAATCAACCACATGCAGGGGCACGTCCAGGGCGGCACAGGCCCGGTACAGCCCCAGAGGCGCGTCTTCCGGCCCCTCGGGCAGAAAACGCCCGTGCAGGGCCAGCACCTTGTGCCCCGCGCGACGCAGCAAGAGCAGGGCGCACAGGCTGTCCACCCCGCCGCTCACGGCTACAGCCACGGTTTGCATTGTTTTTGCCGGATGCGCGTACATACTCTCACCAAAGGATCCCAATGCGGGGAAGGGCGTTACGCTAGAGCAGTTAGCGAATGAAATGAGCTAACTGCTCTGCAAGGATTTTCTTGAAAATCCTTGCCACGAAATGCGAGAAGGCAGGCTTTTGCCTGCCGTAAGCGAGCATTTCAAGTGTTACATGCTCTAAAAGCAGGGGAATCCGGGGCATGCCGTCAGCCTCTCCCCCAGCCCGGTTGGGCGGCGCAGGGCTCTCCGCAACCGCACCCGTTGTGCCGTGCCAACTGCCGGAGAAGAAGACCTTCGGAATACGGCAATCCATCAGTTTTTTATATTGCTCCGGAAGCGCACGGCTGCAGCATACAGAAACCGTCTCCCTCTCTGCACCAGGGCGGGGCCTGCCCTGAGCGTCGCCTGAAACAAGAAAAGATTTTTGAAGAAGGGAGGGCGTGGGGGGAAGGGAACTTTGGTGAACAAAAGTTCCCTTCCCCCCACAAAATCCCTTTACTCTTCCCCTACAAAATCTGGTTCAAAAACTGACGCAGGCGGGGGTGACGGGGGTGGGTGAAGAGGGTCTCCGGCTTGCCCATTTCCACAATCTGGCCCTGATCCATAAAAATAAGACGATCGGCCACGGTGCGGGCGAAGCCCATTTCGTGGGTGACGCAGATCATGGTCATGCCTTCTTCGGCCAGTTTGACCATAACGTCCAGCACTTCGCCCACCATTTCTGGGTCCAGAGCGGAAGTGGGTTCGTCAAAGAGCATGATGGCGGGCTGCATGGCCAGGGCGCGGGCAATGGCCACGCGCTGCTGCTGGCCGCCGGAGAGCATGGCGGGATAGACGTTGGCTTTATCGCTGATGCCCACTTTTTTGAGCAGGTTCAAAGCGCGGGCGTCGGCGTCCTCGCGGGAGAGTTTGCGCAGGATGATGGGCGCCAGGGTAAGGTTTTCCAGCACAGTTTTATGGGGAAAAAGATTAAACTGCTGAAAGACCATGCCCAGATTCTGGCGCATTTCGTTGATATTATTCGCGTCGCTCTGGATGTCCTTGCCCTGGACCATGATGCTGCCCTGGTCGATCTCTTCCAGGCGGTTGATGGAACGCAGCAGCGTGGACTTGCCGGAACCTGAGGGGCCGATGATGACCACGCGCTCGCCGGGGGCGATATCCAGGCTCACGTCCTGCAGGGCCGACAGTGCGCCGAAGTATTTCCAGACGTGGTCAATGGAAATGATGGGGGCTGCCGCGTCCGCTGCGGGGGTTGTGGCCGCAGGGGCGACGCCCTGGGGGGTGGCGTTACTTTCCGTCATAGTAGTTCAGCCTGGATTCCATGATGCTCACGGCTTTGGAGAGCACCAGAGTAATGATGAGGTAGAGCAGGGCCACCATAGTGTAGGTTTCAAAATACAGGTAGGTGGTGCCCACAAAGCTGCGGGCGCGCTGCATGATGTCCGGCACGGCCATGATGGAAACCAGGGAGGTATCCTTGAGCATGGCGATGCATTCGTTGCCCACGGGCGGCAAAATGGTGCGCATGGCCTGGGGCAGCACCACATGGCGCATGGTCTGGTAGCGGTTGAAGCCCAGGGAGCGGGCGGCCTCGCTCTGGCCTTTGTTGATGGCCGTGATGCCGGCGCGGAAGACCTCGCCCATGTAGGCCCCATAACAAAAACTGATGGCCACCACCGCGGAGGTGATGCCGCTTACCTGCACAAAACGCGACATGGCATAGTAGATGTAAAAAATCTGCACCAGCAGGGGAATGCCGCGAATAACCTCCACATAGGTGGAAGCCACGAGGTTGATGAGACGGTTGTCCGAAATGCGGCCAAGCCCGGTGAGCAGGCCCAGGGGCACGGCACAGCAGATGGAGAGCAGCGTGATTTTAAAGGTGATCAGCACGCCGTCCGGCAGGTAGAGCAGGATGCGCAGGTAGGGTTCCGGCCAGAGCAGACACAGGCTGCCAAGGGTGATCAGCGCGCCGGCCAGGGCCAGGGACCAGGCGTTGATAAGCCGCCATTCGCGCGGATCGGGGATGGAGGCCCCGTCCGTAACCATAATAATGTTGCCCTTGCTGCCGTCTTTTTTATCCTGCATATCGGTCTCTTATAGGCAATGGGATGGCGGACGTCCGGGAGACCCCGGACGTCCGCAGGGAGCTGTTGCAACGGAGCGGCGGACTAGCGGTCCACGCCCATCCATTTGTCCAGCAGGCGGGCTTCTTCGCCCGATGCCCGCACAGCCTTGATGCCCTTGTTGAGCTTGTCCACCAGGTCCTTGCGGCCTTTGCGCACGGTAAAACCGTAGTATTCCTTTTCGGCCGTTTTGAAGGAGAGGTTGAGCTTGCCGGCGGTGTCCGGCTTTTTGTTGGCGTAATAGAGGGCCACGGGGTCGTCGCAGATGACGGCGTCCAGGCGACCGCCCAGCATGTCCTGAATGGCCAGGCCCACGTCGTCGTATTCCTTGAGGTCTACGGCCACGCCGGATTTACGGATGACGAAGACGCCGGTGGTGCCGATCTGGCCGCCCACCTTCTTGCCTTTGAGGTCGGCCAGGCTCTTGATGCTCTTGCCTGCGGGCAGCACCACGGCCTGGGCCACTTCATAGTAAGGGTCGGAAAAATCGAACTGCTTTTTGCGTTCTTCAGTAATGGTGGTGGCCGCCGCCACGATGTCGTACTGGCCTGTGGCCACGCCGCCGAAGATGCCGTCCCAGGCGATGTTGCGCACGTCCACGGTAAAGCCCGCGGCCTTGGCCACGGCCTTGATGTAGTCTACGTCAAAACCCGTGGGCTGTTTGTTTTCGTCCAGCAGTTCCATGGGGGGCCAGGTGCAGTCGGTGGCAACCACATAGTGTTCGGCGGCGCGGGCGGGCGCGCAGAGCAGCAGCAGCGCCAGCAGGGCCAGGGTCAAATGACGGCTCATGCGATCTCCTTACAAAGGCTTGCGGGGCGTCCGGCGTGCAGGGCCGGACGCCCCGCGTCCGTTAGTTGGTTGTGCCCATCCACTTTTGGACAAGCTTTTTGTCCAGACCAGAGGCTTTAACAGCCTGAATGCCCTTGTTGAGCTTTTCCAGCAGGTCTTTGCGGCCCTTGCGCACGGTAAAGCCGTAGTATTCCTTCTCGGCGGCCTTGAAGGAGATGTTCAGCTTGCCGGCGGTGTCGGCCTTTTTATTCACATAGTACATGGCCACGGGGTCGTCGCAGATGACGGCGTCAATGCGGCCGCCCAGCAGATCCTGAATGGCCAGGCCCACGTCGTCGTATTCCTTGATTTCCGCGCCCACCTTGGCGTTGCGCATAACGAAGATGCCGGTGGTAGCGATCTGACCGCCCACCTTCTTGCCCTTGAGGTCGGCCAGGCTCTTGATGCTCTTGCCCGCGGGCAGCACCACGGCCTGGACCACTTCATAATAAGGGTCGGAAAAATCGAACTGCTTTTTGCGTTCTTCGGTGATGGTCACAGACGAGGCCACGATGTCGTACTGGCCCGTGGCCACGCCGCCGAAGATGCCGTCCCAGGCGATGTTGCGCACTTCCACCTCAAAACCGGCGGCCTTGGCGGCGGCGCGGATGTAGTCGGTGGAGAAGCCTTCGGGCTTTTTGTCGGCGCTCAGCATTTCCATGGGGGGCCAGGTGCAGTCGCTGGCCACAATGTACTTGTCGGCGGCCAGGGCCTGACCGCAGCACAGGGTCAGCGCCAGCAGAGCGAGAGTGATTCGGCGAAACATGGAACCTCCTTGACAATGGGGTTGGTGGGTTCAATGGCCGGGGCGGGCCAACCGCGCCCGAAACCGCACGCGCGGGCATGCTGCCGGGCGGCGGCGCAAACCGTGCGCAAAGCTCTCCTGCTGGCGCCTGTGGGGGACGCCGTCGCCTCTGGCGTGGCCCGCAATGGCCCGTAACAGCGACGGCCCGTCCTGCGGAACCGGGGGTTTTTGCCAACGCGGCTGCGTCAGGCCGCCGCGCTGGCCACTCCGGCACGGCCCCCGCAGGCGGGCAACCAACCAGAAAAGAACGTGGTTCTATGTAGCTTCGGGCGCGGGTCGCGTCAAGGGCAACCCCCACCCAAACCCATTACTACCAACGGTTGCCGGGGGCGGGGTCCGTATCGTCCTCAGCGCCTTCCGGCCCGTCCGCTCCCCCTTCCTCCACGTCCGTCACGGACGGATGCGACGGGGAGGGCAACGGGCGCTGCTGGGGTTCGTTTTCTGCATCGTCCGGCCGCTCATCACGCAGGGCCTGCTGCAGAAACCAGTCTTCACGGATGCGCCAGGAGGCCGCCGCCGTATAGGCCGGCGAAGAATAGCCCACAGAAAGCACCAGGGTGCGGCGGGCGTGCTCCTGCAAACGGATGAGCAGGGGCGTGAAATCGGCGTCGCCGGAAAGAATGATGAATTCGTCAAAATGGGTGGTATGCGAGAGGTCGTCCATACAATCCATGACCAGGTGGATGTCCGTGCTGGTCTTGCCGCGCGAGGTCAGCGGCGGACAGTCCACCACCTGAAAAGCGCTGCGGATGAAGGGATTGCGGAATTCCTGATAGCGTTGCGGATTGAGGTAGCACATGCGTTTGAGAATGCGCCTGCGCACCCCCTCGCCGTACAGAATGCGCAGGGCGTGGTTCTCGATCCAGCGCACCCAGCGGTAGGGGGCGGATCCAAAAGACCGGGCGGCTTCTGGGTCAATTTCAAGAAACCTGGTATAAATGTTGTCAAAATCCACATACAGTGCGCTGAGCACTTCATCAAAACCAGTAAAACGTGCCATAGTATCCTCTACAAAATAAAAGTCGAAGCCAAGAAAAGAAGTATATTTTCTGTGCCGCGTCAAGGCAAGATTTTTGCGGGGCCCAGCCTTCTTTTCAATTGTGCCCCAACTTGATACGGTGCCTTCCGCACGGAAGCGCCACCGTACGGCGCAAAAGACGGGCCACCTTCATGAAAACTGCGCCGGGAGCGTGTATGGAAGCAACAGAACACAACGGTAGTCCAGCGGGTCGCCTTGCAGCGGCCCGGACCGCCCTGGCCCAGGGCGCGCAGCGCCTGTGCAGCCTGACGGCCTCGGTCTGGCGCGACCCTTCTGGTCAGGCTCCGTGGATCTGCCTGTTCTGGTCCTTCTGGTTTTCTCTGGCCACCTTTCCCATGGGCTACGGCCTGCGTGAGGTCACGCCCCTGGTCTGCCTGGTCTTTCTTCTCCTTTACTACCGCCGCGCCTGGCGGCAAAGCGTGCTCTGCCGCCTGCCCGTGCGTCCGCTGTTTTACTGCCTGGGCGGCATGATCCTCATAGGCGTGTTTTTTTCCGAAGACGTGTGGACTTCCCTGCTCCACGCGGGCACGGGCATCAACAAAGGCTTTATCCTGCCCTTTATCGCCATGGAATGCGTGCGGGACGAAAAAGATCTGCGCCGTCTGGTCTGGGCCTGCGTGCTGGCCTGCTTCTGGCAGGGTCTGGACGGCCTGTGGCAGGCCTGCACGGGCTACGACTTCATCATGGGCTATCAGCCCAACGCCGGGCGGCTCACGGGCAGCCTGGGCGACTACACCGTGGGCAACTACATTGCCCTGGCCCTGGTGCCGGCCTGCGCCCTCTGGTTTCTGCTGCGCCGGGCTCTCCCGCCTGCGGCTGCGGTTTTTTTGTGGGCGGCATCGCTCTGGCCGGCTTTTTTTCTGCTGGTGGGCGCGGCCAGCCGCAGCGGGGCCCTGGCCCTGGCGGCCGCCGTGGCCCTCTGGTTTGTGCTGGCCTGGCCCGACGGTCGCCGCCTCAAGCCCGCCCTCTGCGCCCTGACCCTGCTGCTGGCCGTGCTGGCCCTGCAAGGCCGGGCTCAGGTGGACGCCGTGGTGGAAGATGGCCGCTGGAGTCTCTGGGAACTGGGCTGGCGCGTCTTTATGCAGCACCCCTGGCTGGGCAACGGCGCGGGCACTTATAATGAAGCCTTCCGCGCTCTGGGCCTCGCTCCGGAAAAAGACCTCATCACCATCAGCCATCCTCACAACCTGTATCTGGATATCCTCTACGCTCACGGCCTGGTGGGCTTTGCCCTGGGCATGACCGCCCTGCTGGGCTTTCTGTGGTGGGGCTATGCGCGCATCCGCCCGCGGCTGGCCGCGGAACGGGCCGCCGGCTACGGCAGCGTCTACTGGCGGCTGACGGCCTGGTTCTGGCTGGGCTATGCCGCCTGGTTCGCCAACGGCCTTTTCGGCCACGATTTTTACCGCATCTGGTGGCTGGCTCTGGCCATGAGCCATCTGGGCGTCATGTTGGGGGCCGTGTGCAACGGGCCGGAACCGGCCTGCCCGGCGCGCGCCGGACACGGCGCCGCACAGGCTCCCGCCCCGGCGGGGACGCAGGGTTAGGCCTCGTCCTCGTCAAACTCGTTCGGGGCGGGCGGCAAGGGGGCGTTGCGCTCTGCGGCGCGGGCGCGCAGCAGCTCCAGGGCGGCGTCCCTGGTCAGGATGCGCCCCTGACAGCGCGGATTTTGCAGACGGTTTTCCGGGCAGTAGCCCAGCTGCACGCAGCTGGGGCCCGCCCCCACAAACAAATCGGGCGCGGCCTTGCGGCAGAGCCGCAGCATCTGCCAGGCCAGATGGCGGATCTCGTGCTGGGCGTTGCGGCAACAGCGGATAGCGAACCAGTCCAGCAGGGCGTGCGCGTTCATGCCGATGATGGCCTTAAATTCCGTGGCCTGGGGCTTCAGATAACGCAGATCTTCTTCGGGCAGACCGGCGTCCAGTCCGGCCTCGTACCACTGGCGGGATAAATCGGCCAGATCACGCCCGCTGAGGGACGTTTCGCGCCCGTCCGGCAAGGTGACCCGCGCCGCAAAGTCCGCCACCCGGCGGGGATATACCACGCTGTAACTGCGCTTGCCGCCCAGCTCCGCCCGGCCGGATTTGATGAGGTAGGAGGCCAGCCGCTTGCGCACCAGCTGCACTTCGGTGACGCGCGAGTAGCCCTCCACGCCAAAAAGAAAAAAATCGAATTCCAACGCGGCGCGGTGGCCGGACTCCAGAATGTTCTGCACAATCTTGCGGGAATAGGGCGAGGCCGCAATATCGTCCATACTGCGCTCGCTGCGCACAAAACGGGCCGCTATGTCCGTGTAGATTTTGCCGCCGCCCGCCAGCAGCCTGACCTTGCCCTTGCCCGTATACTTTTCTTCCAGCATAGCTTCCGTCACCCGCGCCGCAGCGCTGTTGTTCCGTATGTGGTGCCGCGCGGCGTCCGCCCGCGGGGAAGGCGCAGTATAGGCCAAAGCCCTCTGGGCGGCAAGGCGTGCGCCCGCTGCAGGGGCATGCGCCTTGACAGCCGCTTGCCCCCCCGCCAGAATATTTTGTTACGGCGAAGGGGCGGCAAGGCAGGGTCTGTCGGCCGCCTGCCCGCGCACGCCGTCCCTCCACGGCGTGCTACGGCGACGGGGTGCGGGGCCCGTTGCGCCCAAACCTCAACGGAATCTGGAAACGAAATCTGAAGCAGTAAGGAGCAGGCATGAGCGATCAATCCACTTCCGGCGACAAACCGGACAGCAAGGGCTTTTTCGGCGCATACGGCGGCCAGTATGTGCCGGAGCCGGTCAAGGCGCGGCTGGACGAACTGAACCGCGCCATGGAGGCCGCCCAGGCCGATCCGGAATTCCAGCGGGAGCTGGACAGCCTTAACGAACACTTTGCGGGCCGCCCCAGCCCCGTGTTCCACTGCGCCAACCTGAGCCGCGAAGGCAAGGGCGCGCAGATCTGGCTTAAGCGCGAGGATCTGAACCACCTGGGCGCGCACAAAATCAACAATACCCTGGGCCAGTGCCTGCTGGCCAGGCGCATGGGCAAAAAGCGGGTCATCGCCGAAACGGGCGCGGGCCAGCACGGCGTGGCCACGGCGGCCAGCGCGGCCCTTATGGGGCTGGAGTGCACCATCTGCATGGGCGAAGTGGATATGGAGCGCCAGCACCTCAACGTGGTGCGCATGCAGATGCTGGGCGCGCGGGTGGTGGCGGCCAGAAGCGGCCAGCGCACCCTCAAGGAAGCCGTGGACGAAGCGCTGGAGCTCTGGGTCAACGACCCGGAGATGTTCTATGTGCTGGGCTCGGCCGTGGGGCCGCACCCGTATCCTTATATAGTGCGCGTCTTCCAGTCGGTTATCGGCCGGGAGGCCCGGGCCCAGATGCTGCGCGAGACGGGCCGCCTGCCCGACGCCTGCCTGGCCTGCGTGGGCGGCGGCTCCAACGCCATCGGGCTGTTCGCCGGATTTTTGCAGGACGCGGCAGTCAAACTCATCGGCGTGGAGCCCGGCGGGCGCGGCACAGGCTACGGCCAGCACGCGGCCTCCCTTTGCCTGGGCGAGCCGGGGGTGCTGCACGGCTTTAATTCTTATATGATCAAGGACGCCAAGGGCGAAGCCGGGGAGGTCTACTCCATCTCCGCAGGGCTGGACTATCCCTCGGTGGGGCCGGAGCACGCCCTGCTTAAGGATACGGGCCGCGCCAGTTATGTGAGCGTGACGGACCAGGAAGCCCTGGACGCCTTTTTCGCCCTCTCCCGCCACGAGGGCATCATCCCGGCGCTGGAATCCTCCCATGCTCTGGCCCAGGCCCTCAAAATGGCCCCCACCCTGCCGCCCGAGGCCATCCTGCTGGTCAACCTCTCCGGCCGGGGCGACAAGGATGTGGCCCAGGTGGCGGCCCTGGGCCGGGAAACGCCCCCGGCATAACGGCAAAGCTCCCCACCCAGGCGCGGTCTGCGGCCGGTTTTACCTTCCATGACCGCTGCAGGCCGCGTCACAAAAATGACACGGAAAAATTTTTATACCGTCGCATTCGCAAGCGCTAACGGGCCAATGACGGGCAAATGACGGGCAAATGCGGCAAAATTTTTCTATCATGGGCCCTTCGTCGTCCCTGTCTCCAAAAAAACTTTCTCTCTAGAAAGTATTTAATATAACGATTTTACGGATAAAAATACCAGGAGGAACCAAAAGGACCGCGAAGGGTAAAAATTTTTGCACGATTCCGCTTGCAAAGTGCACGGGCCTTGCATATATTCTCAACGAAGCGGGAAACCGCTCCACAGGCGTTTACAGTGAAACCATCGTCCCATGCGGGGCAAAAGAAAGGAAGGTTAACCATGAAAAAGATCGCTACTCTTCTGTTGGCGGCCGGCCTTGTGTTCGGCGCTGCCACGGGCGCCAGCGCCATCGACTTCAAGGCGAAGGGCCAGTGGATCATGAGCTTTGACTACGGCCAGAACGGCGGCTTCACCGGCGGCAACGGCCAGACCGGCTTTAATGGGGTCAAGGGCGGCCGCTACGCCAATGAAGACGAATTTGAGGCCAAGCAGCGCGTGCGCCTGCAGTTGGACGCCGTGGCCTCCGAAGCCCTGTCCGGCACCGTGTTCTTTGAAATCGGCGATCAGACCTGGGGCAAAAATAAACAGGGCGGCGCGCTGGGCGCTGACGGCCAGGTTGTGGAAGTGAAGAACGCCTACATCGACTGGATGGTGCCCCAGACTGACCTGAAGGTGCGCATGGGCATCCAGGGCCTGGCCCTGCCCAGCTTCACCACCAATGCCAGCAGCGTGCTGAACGACGACGTGGCCGCCGTGGTGGCCTCCTACCAGTTCAACGAGAACGTGGGCCTCTCCGCTTTCTGGGCGCGCCCCTACAACGACAACTTCTCCGACAAGGACTACCGTAACGGCACCCGCAACAACTACATGGACAATGTGGACCTTGTTGCCTTGCTGTTGCCCCTGACCTTTGACGGCGTGAAGGTGACCCCCTGGGCCATGTACGCCGGCATCGGCCCCAACGCCTTCCGCACCAGCGACGGCAACTTCGCCGACCCCACCAGCAGCACCAGCAGCTCAACCTACGGCAACGCCTATCGGAACCTCGCTTCTGGCATGCTGCCCGTGGGCGGCGCGCTCCACAAGGACGGCACGCCTGACGGCAAGGGCCTGTTTGAATACGGCAACGCCATCTGGGCGGGCGTGACCGGCGACGTGACCATGTTTGATCCCTTCCGCATCGCGTGGGATTTCAACTACGGCTCCGTGACCTATGACGACAGCCGCCTGAACCGCGCCGGCTGGCTGGCCTCTCTGCTCTTTGAATACAAGCTGGATTGGGGCGTTCCCGGCCTGTACGGCTGGTACGGCTCCGGCGACGACAACAACCCGGCCAACGGTTCCGAGCGCATGCCTACCCTGCACGCCAACGGCAACAACGAGTTCTCCAACTTCGCCCTCAACGGCAACCCCTATATCGCCCGTGAAGCCATCCTGAGCGACTCCATGACCGGCACCTGGGGCATCGGCGTGCGCGTCAAGGACGTGAGCTTCGTGGAGAACCTGAAGCACACCCTGCGCTTGAACGTCATGGGTGGCACCAACAGCACCACCATGGCCAAGCGGTATCTGCGCAGCAGCGCCAGCAGCCGCGCAGATGTCTATGACGGCGCCAATGCCTACGGCGTGGGTATGGATCCCCTGTACCTGACCACCAACGACACCGCCATGGAAGTGGGCCTGACCAACAGCTACAAGATGTACGAAAACTTCACCGTCTTCCTGGACGCCGCGTACATCGCCACCTGGCTGGATCAGTCCGACTCCGTGTGGGGCGACAGCAAGCTGAACGGCAAGAGCGATCAGGTGCGTGACCCCTGGAACGTGAACCTGAGCTTCGTGTACTCCTTCTAAGAGCGCACGCGCTTACAGAGCCTATAAGGGGGAAGCCGCAAGGCTTCCCCCTTTGCGTCCCTCGCCATTTCCTCCCCCAGCCCGCCGCCCATGCAGAAGCCCGACCCCGCCAGCATCCCCACGGCCCCCGGCGTGTACCTGTACAAGGACGCGCGCGGCCGCGTCATCTATGTGGGCAAGGCCCGCGTGCTGCGCCGCCGGGTGCTTTCCTATTTCCGGCCCGATGGCCTGCCCGCCAAAACCCTGGCCATGCTCTCCCACGCCGCCACACTGGATTACCTCACCACCACCACGGAAAAAGAGGCCCTCCTGCTGGAGGCCAGCCTGATCAAAAAGCACCGACCCCACTACAACATCGTGCTGCGCGACGACAAGCAGTACGTGCTTTTTCGCTGCAACCTGCGCCACCCCTTTCCCCGGCTGGAAATTGTCCGCCAGGCCCGGCGGGACGGCGCGCGCTACTTCGGCCCCTTCACTTCCGCCCTGGCCGCGCGCGAAACCTGGAAGCTGCTGCACCGCGCCTTTGCCCTGCGCCGCTGCACGGACAAGGCCATGAAAAACCGGGTGCGCCCCTGCCTTTACCACTTCATGGGCCAGTGCCCGGCCCCCTGCATGGGCCTGGTGACCCCGCAGGAATACAACGCCCGCGTGCGCCAAGTCTGCGATCTGCTGGAAGGCCGCTCCGCTGAGCTGCTGCGCCGGCTGCAGGCGGGCATGGAACAAGCCGCCGAAGCCCTGGAATTTGAACGCGCCGCCCTGCTCCGCGACCAGATCCGCGCCGTGGAGCGCACGGTGGAGCGGCAGGCCGCCGTGCTGCCCGGCGGCGGCGACATGGACGCCCTGGGCCTAGCCCCGGGCGAGCGCGGCCTGGCCCTGGGCCTGGTCTTTGTGCGCAACGGGGCCGTGACCGACGGCCGGGCCTTCTACTGGCCGGGCCTGAGCTTTGAGGACGCCCCGGAACTGCTCTGGTCCTTCCTCTCTCAGTACTACAACCAGGTCACGCCGCCGCCGCGCGTGCTGCTGCCCTGGCTGCCGCCGGATCTGGAAGCGGACCCCGCAACTGCCCCACACAACGCGGAGCCCCCCACCGTTGCGCTCCCGGATGCCCCCCCAGATTCCGCGCCGGACGCCGCGCTGAATGTCGCCCCAGACGCCGCGCCGGACGCTGGGCCGCAGCCCATGCCCGCCCAGCAGGCACCTTCCAGGGAGGACCACGCCGCGGCTCCCACTACCCCCAACGCAGTCCCCGCATCCGCAACTGCCCCCACTGCCGCGGCGGCCGCAGTTTCCGCCACCCCCGCCGCCCGCGCGGCCTGCAGCGAACGCGAGCTGCTGGAGCAGACTCTGAGCGACCGCCGCAACGGCCCCGTACGCCTGGTGGCCCCGCAAAACGCCGGGGACAACCGCCTGGTGGATCTGGCCCAGGGCAACGCCCGGGAGGAGGCCCACCGTCAGGAACGCGGCGGCGCGCAGGATATCCTTGCCCGCCTGGGCGCGGCCCTGCACCTGCCCGGCCCGCCCCGCCGCCTGGAATGCGTGGACGTCTCCCACACCGGCGGCAAACAAACCCGCGTGGGCCTGGTGGTCTTTGAGGACGGCCGCCCCGAACGCGGCCAGTACCGCAACTACGCCATGCCCGACAGCGGGGACGACTACGCCACCCTCCACGCCTGGGTGGCCCGCCGCCTGGAAAGCGGCCCGCCCTGGCCCGATCTGCTGCTTATCGACGGCGGCCGCGGCCAGCTCCATACCGTGCAGCGCGCCCTGCGCGAAGCCGGGCGCGCTGCCCTCTTCCCCCTGGCGGCCATCGCCAAGGCCCGCGACGACGCCGGCCACGCTGACCGCCGCGCCGGCAACATTGCCGACCGCATCTTTACCCCAGAGCGTGTCAACCCCCTGCCCCTGCGCGAAGGCAGCCCGGAGCTCCTCTTCCTGCAAAACGTGCGCGATACGGCCCACCGCTTCGTCATCGGCCGCCACCGCCGCGCCCGGCGCGGCGCGGCCCTCTCCGGTGAGCTCATGCGCCTGCCCGGCATCGGCCCCGCCACCGCCCGCCTGCTCTGGGACCACTTCGGCAGCGTGGAAGCCATGCGCGCCGCCTCCCTGGATGACCTGCGCCGCCTGCCTGGCATCGGCCCCGCCAAAGCCGCTTTGCTCCTGCAAAAGCTGGCGGCATTGCAATAGATTGGGGGGAAACGTTTTGTGGGGGGAAGGGAACTTTTGTGAACAAAAGTTCCCTTCCCCCCACACCCCCYATCCTTCAAAAAACGTTATTTCCTCACAGAACCGCGCGGGGCGTACCCTGGCCGAAAAAAAGRCTGGCCGTTTTTGTCATTGCGGCCAGCGTTGCCGCGCTCCCCATCAAATGCAGACCGGCCGCAGCGCTCCGCCAGGTTCTCTCCGGGAGTTGCGCGCGGCATACAGGGTTGCGCCGAACATGGCCGGGTTGACGCCCTAGAGTAGTTAGCGAATGAAATGAGCTAACTGCTCTGCAAGGATTTTCTTGAAAATCCTTGCCACGAAATGCGAAAAGGCAGGCTTTTGCCTGCCGTAATCGAGCATTTCAAGTGTTAAATGTTCTATTCGCCGAGATATATCTCCAGCAGTCCTTCGGGCGGATCAATAGTCACGGCAGGGATGTGGGGGCTCAGCTGCAGAATGTATTCGGGTCGGGCGGGAAAGAGCACTTCGCGGTCATCGTCGGTGCGGATGGACCAGACTTCCTGACCGGCGGGAAACTCCACATGATCCAGGCGGCCCAGACGGCCGCCGTCAGGCAGAAACACGGCGCAGCCCAGCAGGTCGTGCAGATAGACTTCGTCCGGGTCTGGGGGGGGCAAATCTTCGCGCCGCACCAGAAGTGCCGCACCACGCAGAGCCTCGGCCGCAGTACGGTTGTCCACGCCTTCCAGAACGAGCAAAGGCCGTCCCTTGTGGCTGCGCACGGCCAAAGGGCGCACGCGCCGGGGCGGAGCTGCGCCCTGCCGCAGCCAGAGGGGGGTATGCAAAAGCAAGGGGGAGTCCGCATGCCAGTCGATGCAGAGCTCCCCTTTGATGCCGTGGGGCCGCGCAAGCGTGCCCATTTCAATCCAGGATGCGGCCATAGATGGTCTTATTCCAGAATTTCCAGCACCGTCCGCTTCTTGCACTTGGTGGAGGCCGCGCTCAGGATAGTGCGCATGGCGCGGGCCGTGCGTCCCTGTTTGCCGATAACCTTGCCCAGGTCTTCCTTGGCCACCTTCAGTTCCAGCACCGTGGTCTGCTCTCCTTCCACTTCGTTGACCTGCACCTCTTCGGGATGGTCCACCAGGGACCGGGCGATGTATTGGATGAGCTCTTTCATGGGGTTTCCTCCCAAAGGGGCCTGGGCCTGAAGGGCCGGGCAGCCGCAGCGCGCCTGGCCGGACAAAATGGCGTCTGTCGCCGGGGCGCTGCCGCGCCACAAGACCTGCGCCGCAAGGAATGCGGCGTAACGCGAAGCGGCGTCAATGCAGCCGAAAAGCAAAGCTCTCAGCTGCACAAACCTTTGAAACGCGCGGCGTTTCAGGGCGCTCCGCGCTTAAGGCCGGTGCAATCAGGCCATGTATTTTTTGATGAGGGCGCGCACGGTGTCCGTGGGTTCCGCGCCCCGGGCCAGCCATTCCTTGATCTGGTCCGCTTCCAGCTTCACGTCCACGGGGTTGGTCATGGGGTTGTAGTAGCCAAGAAAAGCCAAAGGACGGCCATCACGGCGGGTTTCGTCCGTGGCGGCCACAACCCGGTAAAAGGGGTGCTTCTTGCTGCCGAGGCGGGTCAATTTCAACTTTACAGCCATTGCGTCAAACTCCCTTGCTGGTAGTATGTTAGCGTTGCGTCCGGGAAAGGGCAAGGGCGAAATGGCCCGGCGCATACAGGATGTCTGCCGCTCGCGGCGGCGCCCTTGCCGTGGAAAACTGCGTCTATTTCTTTTTGCGCTTGGGGCGTTCTTTTTTCTTGCGCTTTTTTGCGGACTTGCCAGAGCCGGAGCGCCCGGCGGACAGGCCTTCCATACCGGGCATACCCGGCATGCCGCCCATGCCCGGCATCCCCATGCCGGAGGGCATGCCGCCCATGCCCGCGGGCAGATTCAGGCCCGGAGGCATGCCGCGCATGCGGGGCATACGTGGCATGGCGGCCTTTTTGCCGCCCTTGCCGCCGCCCAGCATACCCTGCATCATCTTGCGCATCTGCTCAAACTGGCGCACCAGCTGGTTGACCTGGGCCACCGTGACGCCCGCGCCCTTGGCGATGCGCGCCCTGCGGCTGCCGTTGAGCAGATCGGGGTTGCGGCGCTCGGCCATGGTCATGGAGCTGATAATGGCCTCAGTGCGGGCCAGCTCTTTTTCCGGCACGGCCCCGCCCGCCTGGGCCAGCTTTTCGCGCAGGCCGCCCAAACCGGGAATGAGCTTGAGGATGCTGTCCAGCGAACCCAGTTTTTTGATGCGGCGCATCTGGGTGCGGAAATCTTCCAGATCAAAGCTGGCCTTTTGCATTTTGCGGGCCAACTCTTCAGCTTCCTCGGCGTTGATGGCGCCCTGCGCTTTTTCCACCAGGGTGAGCACGTCGCCCATGCCCAGGATGCGCCCGGCGATGCGGTCGGGGTGGAAAACTTCCATCTCCGAGAGCTTTTCGCCCATGCCCACAAACTTGACCGGCGCGCCCGTCACCGCGCGGATGGAAAGGGCCGCGCCGCCGCGCGCGTCGCCGTCCATCTTGGTCAGCACCACGCCGGTGACGCCCAGCCGATCATTAAAACTCTGGGCCACGGTCACGGCGTCCTGACCGGTCATGGCATCGGCCACAAACAAAATTTCCTGCGGCTCCACCGCCGCCTTGATGGCCGCCAGCTCCTGCATCAGGGGCTCGTCCACGTGCAGGCGGCCCGCCGTATCCAGCAGCACTACGGTGGCCTGCTGCTCCCGCGCGGCCGCCACGGCCTGCCTGGCGATGTCCACGGGGTTCATATCCGTGGTGGAGGGGTAGCAGGGCATATCCAGCTGCCTGGCCAGCACGGTAAGCTGGTCAATGGCCGCCGGACGGTAAACGTCCGCCGGGACCAGATAGGGGCGCATTTTCTGCTTGCGCAGCAGATTGGCGATCTTGCCCGCCGAAGTGGTCTTGCCCGAACCCTGCAGGCCCACCAGCATGATCACGGCGGGCTCCCGCCCCTGCAGCTGCAGACCGGCGGTTTCGCCACCCAGCAGAGCCACCAGCGCATCGTGGACAATCTTGACCACCTGCTGCGCCGGGCTCACGCCTTTGAGCACTTCCTGGCCCAGGCATTTTTCGCGCACGTTTTCCACAAAGTCTTTGACGACCTTGAAGTTGACGTCCGCCTCCAGGAGGGCCAGCCGCACCTCGCGCAGGCCGGCCTGCACGTTTTCTTCGGTCAGCCGCCCCTGCCCGCGAAAGTCGCGGAACACCCCGGAAAGTCTGTCGGAAAGGCTCTCAAACATAGTTACCTCTGCGCCGCGCCCCCAGAGGGGCGAAGTGGTGATTCATAGGCTGTTTGCGCGCCCGCGTCAAGTACGACCGCCACAGTTCGCGTCCGGAGTCTGCCGCGCGGGCTCGCGCCGCAGTGGCGCGCCTTGCGCTGCTCCGGTTTGCAGGGCGCCGCTGCCCGGCGTGGGGCGGCTTTGCGCGCGGCTTTGCCACATTGACATACGCCCCGCAAGGGGATACCCTATCTGTCTATATTTTGATTAGTTATTACAGACCATTACGAGGCAGTCATGTTCACCAATCGCGGCAAGGCCCTGACCTTTGACGATATTTTGCTCATCCCCGGCTTTTCGGACATTACCCCGGACGCCGTGGACATCACCACATGGCTCACGCCATCCATCCCCCTGCGCATTCCCCTGCTTTCCGCCGCCATGGATACCGTCACCGAGGCGGCCATGGCCATTTCCATGGCGCGCATGGGCGGCATCGGCATCATCCATAAGAATATGCCCGTGTCCCGCCAGCGGCTGGAGGTGGAAAAAGTCAAGAAGAGCGAAAGCGGCATGATCCTCGACCCTGTGACCATCTCGCCCAACAACACGGTGCAGGAAGCCCTGGACCTCATGTCGGACTTTCGCGTTTCCGGCCTGCCCGTGGTGGAGGGCGACCGCCTGGTGGGCATCCTTACCAACCGCGACGTGCGCTTTGTGGAGGACGCCCAGGCCGTACGCGTGGCCGAGGTCATGACCAGCGAAAATCTGGTCACCGTGCCCATGGGCACCTCACTGGAGGAATCCAAACGCCACCTGCACGAGCACCGCATCGAAAAACTCCTGGTAGTGGACGAAGGCGGCCGCCTGCGCGGCCTCATCACCATGAAGGACATTGACAAGGTGCAAAAATACCCCAATGCCTGCAAGGACGACAAGGGACGTCTGCGTGTGGGCGCGGCCATCGGCATCGGGCGGGACTGCGAGGCCCGCGCCGAACAGCTGCTGGAGGGCGGGGCCGACGTGCTCGTGCTGGATTCGGCCCACGGGCATTCGGTCAATGTGCTCAAGGCCATCCGGCAGGTCAAAAGCGCCTTCCCCACCTGCCAGCTGGTGGCCGGCAACGTGGCCACCTATGAAGGCGCCAAGGCCGTGCTGGAAGCCGGAGCGGACACCGTGAAGGTGGGCATCGGCCCCGGCTCCATCTGCACCACCCGCATTGTGGCCGGCGTGGGCGTGCCGCAGGTGACGGCCGTGATGGACGCCAGCCGCGCCGCGCGTGAAATGGGCCGCTGCTGCATTGCCGACGGCGGCATCAAATTTTCCGGCGACATTGTCAAGGCTCTGGTGGTGGGGGCGCATTCGGTGATGATCGGCTCGCTCTTTGCCGGTACGGAAGAAAGCCCCGGTGAAACCATCCTTTATCAGGGCCGCACCTACAAGATTTATCGCGGCATGGGCTCCATTGACGCCATGAAGGAAGGCAGCTCCGACCGCTACTTCCAGGAAAAGAGCAAAAAACTTGTGCCCGAAGGCATTGTGGGCCGCGTTCCTTACCGTGGCCCGGTCATGGAGGCCATCTACCAGCTCATGGGCGGCCTGCGTTCGGGCATGGGCTATGTGGGCGCGCACAACCTGCAGGAACTGCACGAAAATACCACCTTCTGCGAAATCTCCCCGGCCGGTCTGCGTGAAAGCCACGTCCACGACGTGGTCATCACCAAAGAGGCCCCCAACTACCGCATCGAAAACTAGGCCCGCGCCCCCTCCTGGCTGCAGCGAGGGGGCCGCGCAACCTTTTGCCGCTTTTCAGGGACGCAAACCATGCCCAGCAAGGTCATCATCATCGACTACGGCTCTCAGGTCACCCAGCTCATTGCCCGGCGCGTGCGCGAGGCGGGGGTGTATTCCGAAATCCACTCCTGCGTCACCAGCGCCGCGCAGGTGGCGGCCATGCGGCCCCAGGCCGTGATTCTTTCGGGCGGGCCAGCCAGCGTGGGCGAAGCAGACGCCCCGGCCCTGGACCCCGGTTTTCTGGACCTGGGCGTGCCCGTGCTGGGCATCTGCTACGGCATGCAGTTGCTGGCCAGGCATCTGGGCGGCGAGCTGGCCCAATCCCTGACCCGCGAATACGGCCCGGCCGAGCTCACCCTCACGGCCCCCTGCCCCCTGTGGGAAGGCGTGGCCTCCCCCACCAGGGTCTGGATGAGCCACGGCGACCGCGTGCTCACCCCGCCGCCGGGTTTTGCCGTCACCGGGCGCACCCCCACCCTGGACGTGGCCGCCATGGCCGATACGCAGCGCCGCATCTACGCCGTGCAATTCCATCCTGAAGTACACCACAGTGTGGACGGCGAACGCATGCTCCAGAACTTCCTGTTCAAGGTGGCGGGCATCACGCCGGACTGGACCATGTCCTCCTTTGTGACGCGTTGCGTGGCCGACATGGCCGCCCAGGTGGGCGACCGCCATGTGGTCTGCGCCCTTTCGGGCGGCATCGATTCTACGGTGGTGGCCGTGCTGCTGCACCGGGCCATCGGCAAACGCCTGCACTGCATCTTTGTGGATAACGGCCTGCTGCGCGAAGGCGAAGGTCAGGAAGTGGTGGACTGCCTCACTGAGCATTTCGACCTCAACCTCACTTTTGTACAGGCGCAGGAGCGTTTCCTCTCCCGTCTCAAGGGCGTGGACGACCCGGAGCAGAAGCGCAAAATCATCGGTCATACCTTTATTGAAATTTTTGATGAAGAGGCCAACAAACTGCCGCAAGTGGATTTTCTGGCCCAAGGCACGCTCTATCCCGACGTGATCGAGTCCGTCTCCCACAAGGGCCCCAGCGCGGTGATCAAAAGCCATCACAATGTGGGCGGCCTGCCCGACACCATGCAGCTCAAGCTCATCGAGCCCCTGCGCGAACTCTTTAAGGACGAAGTGCGCAAGGTGGCCGTGGAGCTGGGCCTGCCCGAAAGCGTGGTCTGGCGGCACCCCTTCCCCGGTCCGGGTCTGGCCATCCGTGTACTGGGCGAAGTGAGCCCGGAACGGCTGCACACCCTCCGTCAGGCGGACAAAATCGTGCAAGAGGAGCTGCGCGCCTCCGGCTGGTACCGCAAGGTCTGGCAGGGCTTTGCCGTGCTGCTGCCCCTGCGCACCGTGGGCGTCATGGGCGACGGCCGCACCTACGAGCACGTCATTGCCCTGCGCGTGGTGGACAGCGTGGACGCCATGACCGCAGACTGGGCCCGCCTGCCCCCAGAACTCATCGGGCGCATTTCCGGGCGCATCATCAATGAAGTCAAGGGCGTCAACCGCGTGGTCTACGACGTGTCCTCCAAGCCGCCCAGCACCATCGAATGGGAGTAAACCCATGTTCGGCATCGGCAGCACGGAACTACTGGTCATCCTGGTGGTGGCCCTCATTGTGCTCGGCCCCAAAAGCCTGGCCAATGTCTCGCGCACCCTGGGCAAGGCTATGGGCGAATTTCGCCGCGTTTCCACAGACTTTCAACGCACGCTCAACGCCGAGGCTGCGGCCGAGGAAGAGCAGCGACGGGTAAAAACCGCCAAGTCCCCCACCGCCACAGACGAAGCCGCCCCCGCCCCCCAACAGGCGGAAGGCGCGGCAAAGGCAAAACCGGCTGCAGCGGCGGCAGCGTCTGATGCCCCCGCAGAAGGAACAACTGCGGCGGAGACCGCAACCATTGACGTGACCCCTGCCCCGCCCGCACCGGCCGCGGCAGGCGCGCCCGAAACCGCCGGCGCGCCCACGCCCCCGCCGGGCAGCCCCCTGGCCGCCGCCCTGGCCAAGACCAGCGCTGCAGCCCAGGCAGCTACGTGCGGCAACGCTTCCGAAGCGCGCAAGGGAAGCGCCGACACTGGGAACGCCGGGGCCATGGACACGGTCAACGCGCCGGGCGGCCAGCCGCAAAACGGCGACGGCGGCAAGGTATGAGCGAAAGGCAGCCTTCTCCTCCCACAGTCGCGGACGCAACGGCTTCCGTAAGCGTTGCCGCCGAGGACGGCGCTGTGCAAGCAACGTCGGCAGTGGGCGCGACGACGGCCCCTCAGGCCGTTGCGCCCGCCACCACACCCGAACCGACGGCAGCAACGCCGGAAGCGGGCATACAGCCAGCAGCGCAAACGGCAGACCAGGCCCCCAGCGCCCCGCGCTTTGTCATCCCGGACTTTGTGGCCGCGGCCGCCGCCGCTGCGCCTCCCGCCGCAGACGCGGCGACGAACGCCGCACCGCAGGGCGCCCCCGAACCGCCGAAAATGGCTCAGGAGGCCGCACCCAAAACGGACGCCGCCGGTTCCGGGCAAGCGATTGCGACCACGCCCAACGCGCCCCTATCTGACGCGCCTATTTCTGACGCGGCTGGCTCTGACCCGGCCGGGGCCGACGACGCTTTTGCCGCCGCTCTGGCCGTGCCCCAATGGCAGCCGGACGCGGCCGCCGCAGAGCCGACCTCTCCGGCCACTGAGGCGGCGGGCACGCCGCCCCCGCCCATTGACGCGCCGCCCCCGGCCCAGCTGTCGGACGACAGCGGCCTGCCTGCACCGCAGGAAGGCGAAAAAAACAGCGCGCCCGAAGACACGCCCATGAGCCTCATGGACCATCTGGGCGAACTGCGCGTGCGGCTGGTGCGCTGCTGCATTGCCGTGGGCCTGGGCTTTCTGGCCTGCTGGGCCGTGGTGGACCCCATTTTCAACGCCTTGGTCGATCCTTTGCTGGCCGTGCTGCCCAAGGGCTCGCACGCCATCTACACCACCCTGCCCGAAGGCTTTTTTACCCGCATGTACATTGCCTTTGTGGCGGGCGTGTTTGTTTCCAGCCCGGTCATCTTCTATCAGGTCTGGTCCTTTATCGCCCCCGGCCTGTATGATGAGGAAAAACGCTACATCATCCCCGTGGCCGTGATCTCTGCCCTGTTCTTTGTCTGCGGCGGGGCCTTCTGCTACTTCATGGTCTTCCCCTATGCCTTCAGCTTCTTTGTGAGCTTTGCCACAGAAGAAATCGTGGCCATGCCCAAGGTCAGCGATTACCTGAGTTTTGTGCTCAAGCTCATCCTGGCCTTCGGCCTCATTTTCGAGATGCCCCTGTTTGCCCTGTTCCTTGCGCGCATGGGGCTCATCACCGCCGCCATGATGCGCAAGGTGCGGCGCTACGCCATTCTCGGCATCTTTATCGTGGCGGCCATCCTGACGCCGCCGGACGTGGTTTCGCAGCTGCTTATGGCCTGCCCCATGTTGATTCTTTATGAGATCAGCATTGGCGTGGCGGCCTTGTTCGGCCGCGACCGCAACAAAAAGGACAAGGCTGAAAAACCCGACGCAGCCGCCGCAAAAGACACGCCCAAAGACGACCAGCCCAAGCCGGAGGAAGGCCCCGCAGCTGCGGACAAGCCCGCCGCAGGCCCCACGGAGGACGCATGAACCAGCCCCAGCGCGTGGCCGAGCAGGCCCGAACCAGCGCCGAAACGGCCATCAACCTGCGCCTCAACCTGGACGGCACGGGCAAGACCCAGGTGAATACGGGCTTCGGCCTGCTGGACCACATGCTCACGCTCACGGCCTTCTGGGCGGGTATGGATCTGCGCCTGGACTGCAAGGGCGACCTGCAAGTGGACGCGCACCACACGGCCGAAGATGTGGGCCTGACCCTGGGAAAAGCCCTGCTGGAGGCCCTGGGCGACCGGGTCGGCATTGCTCGCGTGGGCTACGGCCGCGTGCCCATGGACGAAGCCCTGGCCGAAGTGACCGTAGACCTTTCCGGCCGCCCCTGGCTGGAGTGGCGCGGCGGCGAACTGCTCCCCCCCGTGCTGGCCGGGGAAGAAAAAGACCTTTGGCGCGAATATTACAAAGCCCTGGCCAGCGCCGCCCGCTGCAACCTGCATGTGGAATTTCGCTACGGCCAGAACGGCCACCATTTGCTGGAGTCCGTCGCCAAGGGTCTGGGCCTTGCCCTGGCCCAGGCCGTACGGCAACACGGCACAACTGTCCGAAGCACCAAGGGAGGTCTTGACTGATGCCCGCCCACACCCGTTCCCTATCTATTCTGGCCCTTTGCCTGGTCCTGGCGCTCTGCGCCTGCAGCCGCCGTCCGCGCAGCACGGCCGAGGTACCCCGTTCTCTTCCGGCGGCCTTTGCCGTCAGCGTGGCGCCCTTTACGCAGCCCCGCAACGCCAGCCAGCTCATTGCGGGACGCATCCCTGAAAACCAGGGGCGCATCACCCCCGAAGACATGGAGGCCCTCAACCTGCAGTTGCGCCACATCCTCACGGCCGAGAGCAAACGGCAGTATACTTTTATTACCGAACAGGAGCTGCCGGCAGACGCCACCGCGTTTCACAGTTCTGAACAGCCCCAGGGCCTGCCCCGCTGGATAGCCTACGGCAAAAAAAAGGGCGCGCACTATCTGCTGGTGCCGCAAGTGCTGGACTGGCACCAGCGTGAGGGCTCCAAGGCCGGGGTGACCAACGCCGCGCATGTGCGGGTGGAATTTTTCCTCCTGCGGGTGGACGAGGGCGAGGTGGCCTCCCGCTCCGTATACGACGAGCAGCAGGTAGGCCTGGCGGACAACCTGCTGAATATGGGCACGTTTATTAAACGTCGGGGCCAATGGGTCACGGCCGAGCAACTGGCCGCAGAAGGCATGCGCAAGGCTGTGAAGGATATAGGTTTATGATCATTTTCCCCGCTGTGGACATTCAGAACGGCAAGGCCGTGCGCCTGCGGCGCGGCCGCGCCGACGACAGCACGGTTTTTGCCGAAGACCCCGCGGAAGCGGCCCGCTCCTGGCAGGAACGCGGCGCGCGCTGGCTGCATGTGGTGGACCTGGACGGCGCTTTTGACGGCGCGGCCAAGAGCCGCGCAGTGGTGGCCCGCATCTGCGCGGCCCTGACCATTCCCGTGCAGCTGGGCGGCGGCATCCGCGATCTGGAAACGGCCCGCGCCTACCTGGATGCGGGCGTAACCCGCTGCATCATCGGCACCCTGGCCCTGGAAAAGCCGGAAACTTTTGCCGCGCTCTGCCGCGCCTTTCCCGGTCGGGTGGGCGTTTCACTGGACGCGGAAGGCGGTCGGCTCAAAAGCCGGGGCTGGGTGGCGGACACGGGCCTCAGCGTGGACGACGTGCTGCCCCGCCTGCAGGACGACGGCGCGGCCTTCATCATCTATACGGATATCGACCGCGACGGCATGCAGAGCGGCGTAAACCTGCCCGCCCTGGAACACCTGGCCCGCGCTGCGCGCGTGCCGGTCATTGCCGCCGGAGGCGTGGCCACCCTGGCAGACGTGCAGCGCCTCTACCCCCTGGTGGGCAGCACCAGCCTGGTAGGGGCCGTGAGCGGCAGAGCCCTCTACGAAGGAACGCTCCACCTTGAAGAGGCCAATGCCTGGATTGCCGCGCAGGGGCAGTAAGGCCTTACAGCGTTGCAAGGCCTGGCGGCTACGGATGCAGACGCCCGCCGTGGAGGTGCAAGCGCAGTTTCAGCCGTTGCAACGCAAGCGCCTGGCCCGTTACGAGGAAGGAAGTTACGGGCAAAGACAGCACCACTATGTAGTTGCACGGGTAAGATCCGGAACAAACGTGCCGTAGCCGTTGAGAATATGTGTTCTCAACGGTACTCTGCTCTAGCGGCGCACCACCGGCGCACACGAAAGGGACGCTGGGGGCTTGCCAGATTTATCAAGAATTGTTATTGATAAATCACAAAGCCTGTGGCGCAACGGCCCAGGGGATCTTTGCACCAAGGAGGTCGCTTATGCCCCAGCTCAAGGATTTCGCCCTCTATGACATCGACTGGAACCTGACTCCGGAACACGCCGTGACCATGTATCTGGAGTGGGGCAACAACGACTGGCATTCGGAATACCCGCCCGTGCGTTCCAAGGACGACGTTTCCCATTATTTTGTGGTGGACAGCTGGCAGAACCCGCCCGTAGTACGTCTGGTGCGCCGCAATTCTGAACAGGCCGAAGATCTGATTACTGTCCCTTTGCCGGAAGAACTGCTGGCGGACTTTCACCAGGCCCACGGCAACTGGCGCGGTATAAGCGCGCCTACGCCCACCGTCAAGGCATGGCTCAAACACGAGCTGGGCCAGGAATAAACCTTTCAAGGGCAAAGGCCCGCCCTTTGCTCCCCATACGGCTCTTCCTTCGGGAAGGTTTCTCAAAGGAAAGCAGGCTGTCTGCCGCCTCGCGCGCAAGTGCGCCCTGCGCCAAGCGGTTTTACGCACGATCTCGCTGCTTTTTCATCTCTCGCGCAGCCAGGGCCGAGCGTTCACGCTCGGCCTTTTCCGCTTCAGCGCGGCGCTGGCGTTTGATCTTTTCCAGCCGGGCGCGCTGGGCCTGCTCACGCTGTTCCCGCGCCTGCTCCAGGAGCTTTTCCCGCTTGCGGTCAAAGGTCAGGGTAGTGCGCAGGGCGGCCAGCCCCAAGGCCACGACACTGACGATAAGGATGAGCACCTTCTGGATGGACCACTGGTCTGCGCCCAGGATCTGCTTAAGCCAGCCCAGACGCAGGGCGTCGCCCCAAAAAACCACCACGGGCACACCGATAAAGCAAAGCAGCAGCCCCACGGCCTCCACCCAGATGAAGGTGCGGGCCATGGTCAGGCCGAACAGGGTACCGTCGCGCACCATGCGCAGGTTTTGCAGACGCTTGCGCAGCTCACGCAAGAGTTCCGCCAGGCGGGGGGCTTCGGCCTGCACCTGCTTGAAGGACGCAGCCTCGCGAAAGTTGCAGGCAAAGGCCCGGTTGATAATACCGGCGGCCTCGTTGAATTCCCGGCTGAAGTCGCGCAGAGCCGTGGGGAAGGGAAACCATGAGGCTTCGTCGCGGATTTCCTGCAGGATGTCCAGATAGTATTTGTAGCGGTTGCGCAGGTCTTCCACCTGTTGCGCAATGGCTGCGTCCAGTTCGCTTTCCAGGGTGGGACGGTCCGCCACCACCTTGAGAAAAGCCATGTAGTTGCTGACGTTGGAAAGCGCCTCCAGGTTGCCCAGGCGTTCGCCCATCTGCAGCTGTACGGGGTGGTCGGCGGGGAACCAGGCCTCCAGCCGCGCGCGCAGCTCGTTGATGCAGACGCGCTCGGCCTCGGCCTTTTTGCGGGCTTCTTCCCACAGCTCGTAGAGGGCAGAAAGAATGAGCAGGCGGCCCCGCTCCAGGGCCGGGTCGATGAGCACGCGGTTAAAGTAGGTCGGGTCTTCGCGCACCAGTTTGACAATCTGGTCCAGAACCGGCTCGGCAAAGCCCATTTTGACCTTGCAGACCATCCCCCTATACCTGACCTCGCGCCACTGGGGCATGACCCGCCAGACCTGGGTGTACTGCTCAATAGCAGAGCCGAACTGCCCCTGTTCCTCAGCCAGCCGGGCCTGTAAAAACTCATTCCAGGCCTGCAGGGCCGGTGAAGGGGTCAGGGAGGCCGCCTCCCGGAAGGAGCCCAGGGCGCGCTCAAGCTCACCCCGTTCCACCTGAGTGAACGCCAGCACCATGCGCAGGCGCGGGTCGCGCTGGTGGCGGGCAATGGTCTGCGTGATCCTTTTTTCCAGGTCAGCCAGTTCATCGGGCCCGGCTCCGGCCAGAGCGTCCAAAAGGACCCAGGCCGGGCTGTCGTCCCTGGCCGGATTTTCTCCTTCCGTATCGGGGTCGTGACTGCGGTACAGCCAGCGCCGGGGCACGTTGCGCAACTGGCAGGCGCCGTTAAGGTCCAGCACGGCCGCCAGCACTGTGGCCGCCGGGCCGCCCCCGGCCAGCAGGGCGGGGTAGGCCGCCACGCCTTGTTCCGCCAGGGCCAGTTCTGTCTGCCGAAAGCCTTCGTTAATCGACTCCAGATCCATCCCGGCCAGGTCGTCCCAAACCTGTGCCCGGCTGGGGGGGCAGGCTCTGGTGGGGCACTGTTCGGCTGTATGGCTGTGCACGCCGCAGTAAAAGCAGCCCACGCCGTTGCCGGCCGTGAGCTGGCCAGGCATGAGCAGGGGGATGGAACGGCCGCTCAAGCTGTTTTCATCCAGCAGCACGTTGCACCAGTTGTCCACGGACATCTGTTCGCCCGTGTAGCGCAGATCCTGCACCGTAAAGCCCTCGCCCAGCAAATAGGCATTGCGGTAGCTCAGGTAGGGAAAATCGGGCATGAGTTTATCCCACTGCAGGCCGATTTTCTTGGGCAATTCACTGTTAAAATTGAGGTTATTGCGGTCTGCCAGCACGCAGACGCAGGGCCAGTGGGCCCCTTCGCCGTGTTCCTTGTCGAAGCTGTGCAGGTAATCGCGCATAAAGGTGCGCAGCATGAGCAGATTTTCCAGTGCCAGCATGACAAAGGTTTCATGGACGATAAACTTGATTTTGAGCTGCTGCAGCAGGGCTTCCACCCTTTTAAACATGGCGCTCCAGCCGGCCTGAAAAGCCTTATCCAGCGGGCTGCCCAAAGGGTGCAGAATGGCAAACCAGGACTGGGTGGAGGCGTAGGGCATGCGCACATCCACAACCATGCCGGACCAATCCGCAGCGGCCATGCCCTGGCGGGCGGCGTGACGCTCAAAACTGATGCCGGGCATGGTGCCCCTGCCCTCACGGCTCTTGGGGTGCACCCAGACATCCAGCTGGTCTGTGACCAGCATTTCCTGATTCTGCAGGGCAGCGTCCAGCAAGACAGTGGCTTCGCGCCGCCGCCCCATCTGCAGCCGGCCCGGCATAAGCTCCACGCCCACCGCAAGCTCATTAAAATTGCCCCAGACCTGAAGACGCGCCAGGGCCAGAAACACGTCATCCGTAAAAAAGAACCAAAGGGACTGTTCCGCTGCCTCGCCCACCTGCATGCCGCCGTAGTTGAGCAGGGTCTGCCCCACGGCCGGGGCCAGCGTCCCCTGCCAGCAGACCCACAGCACATGCCCCGTGGCGCTCATGCGCACTTCCCGGCACTCCGGCAGGCGGGCCAATAATTGCGATAACTGCGCCATGCACAATATCCTTTGAAAACCGACTGAAAAGGACTACCATCAGCAACCGTAACCAAGCTGCCGACACGGTCGGCCCGTGCCGCCAGCCCCAATGCAAGAGGTAGCCATGGATATTAATAAAACGCTGCAGGAACTCAAAGCCCGCCCCGGCTTCGCCGAACACGTGGGCATGACCCTGGTGCACAACGGCGTAGTGCGCGCCTGGTCGCGCAAGGACCATAGCCCCGTAAGCCAGGTGCGCGTCACCCCGGACAGGGCCAAAATGTCCGCCATCTGCAGGGAGATGGAACAACGCCCCGGCATATTTGCCATTCTGGCCGAAAGCGCCGAGGGGTTGCTCCGCCCTGGGGACGACCTGCTTTTTCTGGTGGTGGCCGGCGACATCCGCGAGCATGTCAAAGCCACCTTTGCCGAGCTGCTGGACCGCATCAAGGCCGAAGCCGTCCTCAAGCAGGAATACGGCCAGGACTGACGGACGGCTTGCCCGCCCTGCCCAAGACTTTGGCCCCTTGTTGGTCTTATCGGCCGACAGGCGCGGAACTTGACGGCGCTTCCAGCAGCGCGCGGGCGTAGTCCGCGCCGTTGAAGGGGCGCAGGTCTTCCAGCTTTTCGCCCAGGCCCACATAGGTAATGGGCAAATGGTGCTGCATGGCCACGGCAATGGCCACGCCGCCCTTGGCCGTGCCGTCCAGCTTGGTGAGGATAAGCTCATCCACCCCGGCGGCTTCCTTGAAAAGTTTGACCTGCGAAAGGGCGTTCTGCCCTGTAGTGGCGTCGATGACCAGAATGCTGCGGTGCGGCGCGCCGGGGTGCTTTTTGCCCAGCACCTGGCGGATTTTGGCGAGCTCTTCCATGAGGTTGACCTTGGTCTGCAAGCGGCCCGCCGTATCCACAAACAGCACGTCCACCCCTTCCTTCACGGCGCGTTCCACAGCCTCATAGGCTACGGCCGCCGGATCCGAACCCGCCTGCCGCGCGTAAAACAGCGCGCCCACGCGCTCGGCCCAGACCTGCAGCTGTTCTATGGCCGCCGCGCGGAAGGTGTCTGCCGCGGCGATCATGACCTTTTTGCCCTGCATGCGCTCCCGATGGGCCAGCTTGGCGATGGTGGTGGTCTTGCCCACGCCGTTGACGCCGATCATGAGTACCACTTCGGGCGGATTGACGGCCGCAATGCGCCGGGGCGCGCGGAAAATGTCCTCCAGCTCGGCCTTGAGCAGCTCGCGCACGCCCTCGGATTGGGTGATCTTTTCCTTACGGGCGCGCTCTTTGAGGCGCTCCACCAGCTCCAGCGCCGGTTCATAGCCCAGGTCGGCCATGATGAAGAGCTCTTCCAGCTCTTCCCAGAAGGCTTCGTCCAGCTCACCGTGCCCGGCAAACAGCGTGTCCAGGCCGCGGGCCAGCTGTTCCCGCGTGCGGCTGAGGCCTTCGCTGATCTTCACAAACAGACGGTTGCGCTCGTCCTCCTCGTCCTCCAGGTCCAGGGCCAGAGCCAGACGGTACTGCAGCTCGGAGCGGAATTCCTCCACCAGCCGGTAGTCCATGCGGGCAAGCCAGCCCTCAAAATCCCGCACAAAGGCCTGGGCCTCGGCCTCCGGGGCGTCCAGGGCGCGCAGCAGAAAAAGCAGCCGTTGCCGGAGGGCCTCGCCAGTTTCTTCCACGCCTTCCAGCACAATGCCCAGCCAGACCGAAAGACGCGGCTCGGCCTCGCGTAGGCGCAGGGTCAGGGCCGTCTCCTGCGCGGCGACGGCGGGCGACGCGGACGACGCCACCGCCTCTGTAGCCGATGCGGATTCCGGCGCAGTTTCGGAAGCGCCGCCCTGCGGGGCGACCGCAGGCGCTGCCGGGGCCGGTGCGACGGGCCCGCTCCCTTCCGGCGCAACTGTTCCGGGCGCGGCTTCTCCGGGCTCACCGCCGAATATCTTCTTGATGGCGCTGAAAAATCCCATACCACTCTCTCCTATACATGTGCACAGGGGCGGTGTGCCGCCCCGACGTCTGTATTGCTGTGTCTGCGCCCCGGCGGGCGTCCGCGTAGGCGGCCGCCGAAGCCTTGCAAAAATGCGGCGCTCTAAACGGTCTGTTCCGAAGACGGGCCTTGCGGCGCGCCGTCCAGGGTCCGCAGCACCTCTTCCAGGGCGTGCAGGCAGTCTTCCACGGCCAGAGCCGTAGTGGGGCAATCCGGATCGTTGAGGGCGGCCTGCATGGCGCGGGCCGCCGCGGCCAGGCGCTCCGCGCCCACGGCCGGGGCCGCCTTTTCCAGTACCTGCCCCAAGCGGCAGAGGGCCGCCGCGTCCCCGTCCTCATACAGACGGCCGAGCAGGAAGGGCGCATGGGCAAAGGTCTGACCAAACAGCCCCGCCGTCACCCGCCAGGCTTCGGGCCGACGCAGCGCAAAGGCCCGCCCCAGAGCCGGGCTGACCACGGCCCCGGCGCTCAAAGCGTCGTCTTTCACCCGGCCCGACACGCCATCCGCCGGAGCTTCGCCCCAGGGCACACCTTCGGCGTCCGCCCCCGTGCCCGCCGAACCCGGCTTTGCAGCAGAAGGTTTTGCAGCCCCGAATGCCGCACCGGCAACGGCCTCCAGCCCCTCTGCGGGACCGTCCGCACGGCCGCCCCGCCGGGTCAGACCGCGCAGACGGTCCAGGTCGCCCCACTGCCAGAGCAGCAGGCCCAGCACGCCCGTGGCCAACAGGGCCGAAAGCGCAAAACGCCAGACCTCCCGCCGGGCCTTGCGGGCCAGATCTTCATCGCTCACGCGGGGGGAAAGATAAACCTCCACGGAGCCCACCACCCGGCCTTCCATTTTAAGGGGGTTCATGCCCTGCACGCTGTCTTCGGTGATCTCATCGTCCCAGGGCACGGGTTCCCACTGGTAGTTGCGGCGCTGGCCCTCCAGCATGCCTCGTTTGGTCTGCACCTTGATGGCGTAGATGGATTCGTCCTCCATGGCAGCCATGACAATGGTGCGGGCCGTAAGTTCGTCCAGTTCCCAGGCGGGCAGGGAAAGCAGGGCCGCCAGCTGAGCCGCCATGCGGCCCGCATCGCCGCTCAGGCGGTTGGCGGTCTCTTCCTTGTCGGCATTGATGTTCCAGACGCCCAGCAGCAAAAACAGCAGCAGACTTGCCGCCCAGAGGAGCAAAGCCAGCCGACGTCGTCTGACGGAAAAAATGTGGCGCATAACACTCACCGACGGGGGGCGGTCCCCCGCGTTTCTCTGACGGAATCCAGCACTCCCCGACCGCGCAGATGCGCGGCCAGGGCCAGCATATCCCCATCCCGCAACAGCAGCAGACCCATGACCCAGGCAACCGCGCCGCCAGACACGGCCACGGCCAGACCAGACCCCGGAGGCCAACCCTCCGTCAACAGCACCAGCCCCCGCGCCGCCAGCCCCGTAACCAGGGCGGCCAGCCCGTGCCGCAGCACCGCCGCCCAGCCGGGCAGACAGGCGGACACGGCGACGGCCCCCGCGTTTGCCGCCCCGGCGCGGCCCAGGGCCACGGCCAGGGCGCGCAGCAGAAAGCCCGTCTGCAGCCACAATCCCACGCCGGCGGCCAGCGGCGGCACAAATGCGAGGGGCAGCAGCCCGGCCCCACGACTATGTACCAGCGCGGCCCCCACCGCAAGGGTGGACGCCACGGCGGCCAGGGCGCTCAGCGCCGTGCGCCGCTCCTGGCCCAGGGCGTTGCAGGCCGCCAGCAGGGAACGGTTGCAGGCAAGAGCCGGCAGCGCGGGCAAAAAACCGGTCAGCATCAACCAGGCGGTCTGTGCAGCCTGGGCGTCAAACGCGCCATGACAAAACAAAGCCCGCACCAGGGGCGCGCCCACGGCCCAGAGGCCCGCAACAGCGGGCAGACTGAGCAGCAAGGTCAGGCGCAGGGCCGTGCGCAGGGCTGCGGCAAAATCCGCCTGGCGGCCCTGCGCGGCCAGGCGGCTCAGGGCGGGCAGACTGGCCGTGCCCAGGCACGCGCCCACCAGGCCCAGGGGCACTTCCAGCAGACGTTCAGCATAATAGAGACCGGCCACCAGACCCGCTCCCAGGCCGGAGGCCAAAGCCGCCGCCGCCAGCAGGCAGAACTGCGGCGCGCAGGCCCCCAGCAGGCCCGCGGGCGTGCCCGCCAGACAGCGCCAGGCAGCGGCCCCTGCCGCAGATACGGGGGCAGGTGCGGGCGCAGACCTTGCCGCTGCCGCAACGACAGTCTCAGACAAGGCGGCAGCGGCGCCCCCCAGAGACGCCCCTGTAGGCCCCGGTCGGCGCAAGGCGCGGCGCGCGCCCCACCACAGCAGGGCCCACTGGGCCAAGCCCGCGCAGCTCATGCCCAGGGCCAGGGCCGGGGCCGGAGGGCACAGCCCCAAAGCCGCCGCCCCGGCAAAGGCCAGGGCCACGACATTGAACAGCACAGGCGAAAGCCCCGGCAGCCGGAACAGGCCCAGACTGTGCAGCAGGGCCGTGCCCAGGGCCGCCATGCAGGCCGCCAGCCCATAGGGCAGACAGAGGCGCAGCAAAAAGATCGCCAGTTCCCGCTCCGGCCCGGCAAAGCCCGGAGCCAGTCCTGTCGCCAGCCAGGGCGCGGCCGCCACGGCCAGAAGAAGCAGCAGGGCCAGCGCTGCTCCCAGGCGCACAGCCAGGGCGCGGCCCACCTGCGCAAGGTAACTGCGACCCGCCGCCGTATCTGGACGACAATGGCGCACCAGAGCCGCGGTGAGGCTCATGGACAGGGAGCCTTCCCCCAGCAGGCGGCGCAGGGCGTGCGGCAGGCGCAGGGCGGCGGCCAGAGCGTCCGCCGTGGGGCCGCTGCCCACCAGCCAGGCCATGCACATATCCCGCAGCAGCCCCAGCAGACGCGAAGCCAGGGCATAGCCGCCCAGCCGGGCCGCTGTGCGGGCCAACTGCGCCGCCGGAGCTTCAGGGGCCGTCGGCGCGTGGGGCTTTTCTGTCACTGGCCRCACGGTGGTCGTCCTTTACAGGGTTGCGGGGACACATGAGCGGGCACAGGGCATACCGCACGGCCGTACACAGAGGCCGCACCCTTGGCGAGGGGGAAGAATCCGCAGGTCACGGCAAGGTCGGACGTGCGGTTTTTGTGGTCCCCCTGCACGCAGGGTGCGGTTTACGGCCGGTGCGGGTCGGGCTCAGACTTCCAGGCGGCCACGGCCGCGCGCACCAAGCGCTCGCGTTCTTCCGGCAGTTCTTTAAAATCCTCGGCAAAAACATGGATGCGGGTACCGCCGCGCGGGGCGAACAAGCCCTTGACCCGGCACCAGCAGGGGTCCATGAGAGCGCGCAGATCCTCCAGCACCGTGTTGGTGATGGTTTCCATAAAGGACTGGTGGTTGCGGAAGGCGAACATATAGAGCTTGAAGCTCTTGGACTCCACGCAGCGCTGGTCCGGGATGTATTCCACCGTGATGATCCCGCTGTCGGGCTGGCCGGTCACAGGGCAAAGGGAGGTGAACTCCGGAAACGTAAAACTGATGACGTAAGGACGCTGGGGAAAACAATTGGGAAAGGATTCCAGCAGAGCAACGCTGGGGCCTCCTTCCGGGGCGTGCAGGCGACCGGAACCGAGCACCTTGAGGTTCCCGGTCTGGTCCTGGCTGCGACTGGTCATGGGCGAACTCCTTGTCTGGTCGCGCCGTTGGGCACGGCGCTTCCCCACCCTTGTAACCTATCGCGCTTGCGGCTACAATGAGGGAATGCCTCCGTCCGCGCGCGCCCCCCGGCGCGCGCCAGCCCAGTGGAGAACACGCATGAATATCCGACTGCACATCCAGGCCTGCACGCAGGGCCGATGTCTGCCCCTGCTGCCGGCCCCCACCCAGGGCGCGGGCTGCACCGGCGGCCACGGCCTGCTGGCTCCGGAACCCTGGGCCCTGCCCCGGCTGGACGTGGGCACAAACCTGTGCGGGGCCTGCGGCACGGCTCTTTTCAAGGTGACGGGCCGGGCCTGGCTGCCGCCGGTTGCCGCCGAAAGCCTCCACGCCGTCAATGCCTTTCTGCTCACGGCCTTGGTCGACCTTCCCGAAGGTCCGCTGGAGCTCACCCCCCGCAAAGAGGGCCTGAGCCTCGCCTGGGTCACGCTTTCAGACCGGGGCGCGCGCGGCCAACGCACAGATCTGAGCGGGCCGGCCATTGCCGTCGCCGTGGGCGCAGCCCTGCCCCTTTGCCACTGCCAGGGCTTTTTACTGCCGGACGAACCGCAGGAACTGCGCGCCCTGCTCACGGACCTGGCCCTGAACCAGGGCTATGACCTCATCTGCACCACCGGGGGCACAGGGCTTTCGCCGCGCGACACTACCCCGCAGGTCACGGCGGCCCTGCTGGACATGCCCTTGCCGGGCTTTACTCAGGCCATGCTGGCCGCCAGCCTGGCCAAGACGCCCCACGCGGTCATTTCACGCGCGGCGGCGGGCGCGCTGGGGCGCAGCATTGTCATCAACCTGCCGGGCAGCCGTAAGGCCGTGGTTGAAAACCTGGCCGCCGTGCTGCCCGCCCTGCCCCACGCCCTGGCCAAGCTGCAGGGCGATGCCGCCGACTGCGGCGGATAGCGCAGCGCCACTGTGGCGCTGTTCTGACGGCTGCACAGGCAACCGCCGCCACAAAGGCGTAAGCGCTGGAAGGGGCGTTATGAGAATTTCAGAATGCGCCTTTGCAAAAATACACTGCGTCAGTGCGGTCCCGCCGCACGCCGATACATTTTCCGGAACCCCTGGGGGCGCGCCGTGCCCCGCTTTGTCACCCGCAAGGAGAACTTCGCATGCGTTTTCTGCCGCCTTCCGGCTTTGCCCTGTCCACCCCCTTCGGCCAGTTCGGCGATATCTGCCGCATGGTCAAGATAGAGCATTCCGTCTTCGCCTTGCCCTACGCCTGGGCCGGAGCCTTTCTGGCGGCCGGGGGGCTGCCCTCTGGCCGCGCCCTGATTTTTCTGACCATTGCCATGATAGCGGCGCGCTCCTTTGCCATGGCCTTCAACCGCCTGGCGGACCTGCCCTTTGACCGCGACAACCCCCGCACCTGCGACCGCCCCCTGGTCACCGGCGTCATCAGCGCCAAACAGACCTGGGCCTTCTGCGCCCTCATGGCCCTGATTTTCATTGCCTGCTGCGCGGCGCTGAACACGGTCTGTCTGTGGCTCTCCGTGCCCGCCCTGCTCTTTGCCGCGGCCTACAGCCTGCTCAAGCGCTTTACGCCTTTTTGTCACTTCTGGCTGGGGGCCACCCTGGGGCTGGCCCCCCTGGCGGGCTGGCTGTCCGTGAACCCCGACAGCCTGGGTCTGCCCGCGGCGCTGCTCTTTTTTGCCGTTACCTTCTGGGTGGCCGCCTTTGACATCTATTATGCTTTTCAGGATCTGGAGTTCGACCAGGCCTTTGAGCTCCACTCCGTGCCCGCTGACTACGGCCCGGACGCGGCCCTGCTGCTGGCGGCGTTTTCCCACTCCATGACGGCCATTTTTCTGCTGCTCACAGGCTACGCCGCCGGTCTCGCCTGGCCCTGGTACGTCCTTTGGGGCGGCATCGTCGTCCTGCTCTTTGTGGAGCACCGGCTCATGCGGCCCCAGGACCTGCGCTATGTAAACACGGCCTTTTTTACCCTCAACGGCGTCATTTCGCCTGTGGTGCTGGCGGGCGTACTGCTGGGGATTTATATGTAACATCCCGCTCCGGGAAGGAGACCTGATGGATCAGGCCCTGCGCACCTGCCCCCTGTTCCATGGCATGACACCGGAAGAAGCCCGCCGCTGCCTGGCCTGCAGCGGCGCCGCAGTCTCCTCCCACGCCAAAGGCAGCCTTATCTTCGCCGAAACAGACCCCCCGGCAAGGCTCTATGTGCTGCTGGATGGCGCGGTGAGCGTCTGCCGCGAATCCGCCCAGGGACGGCGGGCGGTCATGGCCCACATCGACCAGCCGGGCGACCTCTTCGGCGAGGTCTACGTCTTTCTGGACCAAGCGGCCTACGGCTGCAGCGTGCTGGCCGAAAGCCAGACCCGCGTGCTGGGCATCCCCGGCCGGTTTTTCTACGCCACCTGCGAAAAGGGCTGCACAGTGCACGCCCGCATGATCCGCAACATGCTCGGCATTTTCGCCCACAAGGCCCTTTTTCTCACCAGGCGGGTGGCTCTGCTTTCTTCCGGCAGCCTGCGCCGCAAACTGGCCGGCCTGCTGCTGGAGCACCTGCACCCCGACGGCAGCCTGGCCTTAGGCATGAACCGCGAACAGATGGCCGATTTCCTGGGCGTGACCCGCCCCTCCCTCTCGCGCGAACTGGCCGCCATGCGTGACGAGGGCCTGCTGGACCTGCACGGCAGGCGCGTGCGCGTGCCTGACACGGCCGCCCTGCGCCGTATTTGCGAGTATCCTAACGAAATGTAATGCTCTTTTGTCTGGGGGCGGGGGACTGTTACGGACAAAAGTTCCCCGTTCTCATCCCCCCCACCCTTCAAAAACCTTCCGGCACCCTGGGCGCGCGCAGAGCGTGCCCCGCAGGCAAAAGGCGGCCTCGCGCCGACTTTTCGCGACGCGGCACAGACTTTTTTCACGCCGGCATAACCTTTTTCACATTTTTTCCTGCCCCGTAACAAATGTTACGGAACCCTGGCCCCACCCCTGCTACAAAAGAATCGTCAGGCAAAAGCCTCGCACCCTGAAACGGCAAGGAGGGCCCCCATGCAACACTTCTTCAAAAATCTCGACTACGCCACCCCGCTGCCTCTGGCGGCGCAGGTAGATTGCCGCCCCGGCCAGATCGCCAGCAAGACCCTGGTGCAGAACCCGGCCGTGGGGCTGACCCTGTTCGCCTTTGACGCGGGCGAAGAAATCAGCAGCCACACCTCCACGGGCGATGCGCTTGTGCAGGTGCTGGAAGGCGCGCTGGAAGTGACCATAGCGGGCACGACGCAGCCCGTGCGCGCGGGCGAGGTCATCGTCATGCCCGCAGGCCAGCCCCACGCCGTGCGCGCCGTGGAGCGCAGCGCCATGCTGCTGACTGTTGTTTTCGCCCCCCAGGCCGGGGAATAGCCCAAACCTGAAACGACCGCCCGCCGCCCCCCGGCGGGCACGCAACCTCCGCAGCGCGGAGCGCAAGAGGACAATGCTATGAGCAACGCCATGTTCTGCTACCAGTGTCAGGAAACCGTTGGCAACAAGGGCTGCACCCAGATGGGCGTGTGCGGCAAAAAGCCCCGTACCGCCGCCCTGCAGGACGCCCTGATATACGCCACCAAAGGGCTGGGCGAGGTAACCACCAGGCTGCGCGCCCAGGGCGCCGCCGTGGACCACGACATTGACCGCCTGGTGACTGGCAACCTCTTTGCCACCATCACCAACGCCAACTTTGACGATGCTATTCTGGCCCGGCGCGTGCGCGAAACCTGTGCCGCCACCAAAAAGCTGCGGACGGGCCTGCCCGATGCCGCGGGCCTGACCGACGCCGCCCTGTGGGAAGCCGGCGATGACGAAGCCATTCTGGCCAGAGCCGCCACCGTGGGCGTGCTGGCCACCCCGGACGACGACGTACGCTCCCTGCGCTGGCTCATCACTTACGGCCTCAAGGGCATGGCCGCCTACGCCAAGCACGCGGACGTGCTGGGCCGCCACGACAAGGGCCTGGACGCCTTCATGCAGAAGACTCTGGCCCAAACCCTGGACAACAGCCTCAGCGTGCCCGAACTGGTCAATCTGACGCTGGAGACGGGCAAGGCCGGCGTTACGGCCATGGCCCTGCTGGACGCGGCCAATACCGGGGCTTACGGCCATCCGGAAATCACCACGGTGGACCTTGGCGTGGGCAACCGGCCCGGCATCCTCATCTCCGGCCACGACCTGCGCGACCTGGAAATGCTGCTGGAGCAGACCGAGGGCACGGGCGTGGACGTTTACACCCACGGCGAGATGCTGCCCGCCCACTACTATCCGGCCTTCAAGAAATACAGCCACTTCAAGGGCAACTACGGCAATGCCTGGTGGCGGCAGAAGGAAGAGTTTGAGAGCTTCAACGGCCCCGTGCTGCTGACCACCAACTGTCTGGTGCCGCCCAAGGAAAGCTATAAGGACCGCATCTACACCACGGACATCGTGGGCTTTCCCGGCTGCAAGCACATTTCCGGCGAAGTGGGCGAACGCAAGGACTTTTCCGCCCTCATCGCTCACGCCAAAACCTGCCCGCCGCCCACGGAAATCGAAACGGGCTCCATTGTGGGCGGTTTTGCCCACAATCAGGTGCTGGCCCTGGCGGACAAGGTGGTAGAAGCCGTCAAGTCCGGCGCCATCAAGAAGTTTGTGGTCATGGCGGGCTGCGACGGCCGGGCCAAGTCCCGTTCCTACTACACGGAGTTCGCCGAAGCCCTGCCCAAGGACACGGTGATCCTCACGGCGGGCTGCGCCAAATACCGCTACAACAAGCTCAACCTGGGCGACATCGGCGGCATCCCCCGCGTGCTGGACGCCGGGCAGTGCAACGACTCCTATTCCCTGGCCGTCATCGCTCTGAAACTCAAGGAAGTCTTCGGCCTGGACGACGTCAACGACCTGCCCATCGTCTACAACATCGCCTGGTACGAGCAGAAGGCCGTCATTGTGCTGCTGGCCCTGCTGGCCCTGGGCGTGAAAAACATCCACCTGGGCCCCACCCTGCCCGCCTTCCTCTCGCCCAACGTGGCCAAGGTGCTGGTGGAGCAGTTCAACATCGCGGGCATCACCACCCCGCAGGACGACCTCAAGGCCTTTTTCGGCTAGGGCTTTTCCACGGCGCCATTGCTTTGAACTGAAAACAACGCCGCTCAGGGCAGGGGCAGAATGCGCGCCCCTGTCCCGAGCGGCGTAAACCGTACTTCCACCTCCTGGCAGCCCGGGAAACACCGGTCCACTATGGTGGTGGCCAGATCCACATCGTCCTCGACCAGCAGTACCTGCGGCATCTGCGCCCCCTGGAACAAATCAACTTTGCGAATCTATATCCTCAAAATTTACGACACGCTTGTTCCGGCGCTTAACAACGCAAATAACTTGTACTTACGCAGCCGCCAGGGCCTTGCAACGTTGCAAGGCCCTACTGTTGTGCCGGGCGCAGGGGCGTGTAGCGTCCGCCCATGGCCTTGTACACGTCGTTTTCCTGCATCAGCCTGTTGTAGCGGGCTTCCAGCGCGGCCAGAGCCGAGCTGTTGGCCGTGGCCAGGGCCTCCAGATAGTCCTTGAGGGCCGCCCGGCCCACGGCATGCCGCGCCTGATAATAGGCCGCTATGTGCACGTCGCGCTGGTGCACAGTCTGCAGCTGGACCAGGGCTTCGCCGTCCAGACGGTAGGCGGCGTAGGCCGCGTCCACCTCGTTGAGGGCCGTGGTCAGACTCTGGATCAGCTGCAGCTTGGCACTTTCAAATTCACTCTGCGAAACTTTGAGGTTCCACCAAAGCGTGTTCCAGTCCAGAAAGGGCAGGCTCAGGCGCACCAGCCCGCTCAGCAGAGGGGTGTCAAGCACCGCGCCGGAACTGCCGGCCGTGGCCTCCAGGCTGCCTCCCACGCTGAACCTGGGGTACCAGGCGGCCCGGTCCGCCGCCACGGTCTTGAAAGTGGACTGCACACGGGATTCGGCCGCGCGAATGTCCGGCCGTGCGGCCAGGGCGGCAATGGGCACGTCCAGATTTACCGGCGCTCCCACAAGGGCCAGAATATCCAGGCCGTCGGGCAGCGGCGGGTCTTCGCCTGGGCGCAGGTTGCAGAGATCGCGCAGGGTCTGCAGGGCCTGGGCGCGCTGGACGCGCAGGGTCGTGAGGCTATGGCGCGCCGTCAGCAGCGCCTGGTCAGCCTCCAGCGGCTCCACTACTGCCGCCTTGCCTTGGGCGTAGCGTTGCCGGGCTATGTCCAGAATACGCGCATAGGCCGCAATATTGCCCTCCACCAGTCGCATGGCCTGATCCAGGTAGGCGATTTCCCACCAGCTTCCCACCACGCTGTTGATCAGGGCCAGACGCGCGGCGGCCAGGTCTTCCAGCGTGGCCCGGTATTCCCAGGAGGCGGCGTCGTGGGCGGCGGCCAGGCGTTGCCAAAGGTCCAGTTCGTAATTCAGAGAGCCCTGGACCGCCCAGCTTTCGTACATGTCCCGCTCCCCGCCCGCGTCATGCTCGCCCAGATTGCGGGTGGAGGTTGCACTCCCCTCTGCGGACAGGGCGGGGATAAGGTCACTCAGGCGCAGCCGCGCCGCGTAGCGGGCCTTTTGGGCCGTAAGGGCGCTCTTAGCCAGGTCCACATTGCGCTCCAGGGCCAGGTCCACGGCCTTGTCCAGCGCCTGGTTGCCATAGGCGCGCCACCAGGCCGTATCCAGGCCATAGCGGGCGGCCACATCCGTCTCCGCGGCCACGGCCCTGGTGAGGTCGGCGCTGTCGTACCGCGCGCCGGCACAGCCTCCCAGCACAAGGCCCACCAGGACAAAGGCCGCCAGCGCCCGGCGGCCGGAAGAAAAAATCCGCATATTCATTCCCTGGCCAGCGCTTCGATGGGGTTGAGCCGGGCGGCGTTACGAGCAGGCACAAAGCCGAACACCGTGCCGATGAGTGAAGAGCAGACCACGGAAAGAATAATGGAATCGGGCGCAATGCGTAGCGGAAAGGTCGTGGACAGCAGGTCCGCAAGGCCGCTCACGGCCACGGCCAGCAGAATGCCCGCCAGGCTGCCCGCCAGACAGAGGAACACGGCCTCCATCAAAAACTGCTCCATAATGTGCCCCCGCCGGGCTCCCACGGCCATGCGCAAGCCGATTTCGCGGGTACGCTCGGTGACGGAAACCAGCATGATGTTCATAACGCCTATGCCTCCCACCACCAGCGCGATGAGCGCTATGCCTGTGACCAGCAGGGTCATGGTGCCCGTGGCGCTCTCCACCGTCTTTTTGATGGTGTCGGTATTGAAGGTGAAAAAGTCCTTGCTGCCGTGCCGCGCCGTAAGCAGGCGGACGATGTTCTGCTCGGCCAGCAAGGGCGGCACGTCGTCCGCCACCTTGACTGTGATGGAAGAAATGCTGTGCGTGCCCGTTACCCGGTACATGACCGTGGTATACGGGGCCCAGAGGTTGAGGGTATCCGAAGGGCCGAAGCCCATATCCTTTTTTTTCACCACGCCCGCAACCCGCAGGGGGCGCTTGTTGAACAGCACCACCTGCCCTACGGCATCGCCGTGGGGAAAAAGTTTTTTGCGCGTATTGTCGTCAATAACCACGCAGGAGGCGTTGGCCCGTACGTCCGCCGCATCAAAGAACCGTCCCGCGGCCAGCTCCAGCCCCTTGACGTCAAAATAGCTCGCCCCCACGCCGTTGAGCTGGGCGGTAACGGAAACATTGCGCCAGGTCAGCACGCCGCTGGCGGCGGCATTGGGCGTACTGCTTGTCAGATAGGTCTGCCGGGCCAGCACGGCAGCGTCCGCCGCCGTGAGGGTGGTTACCTTGGCGGCGTGCCGGTCGCCAAAATCTTTGCCGGGGAAAWTATCGATGGTATTGGTGCCCATGGCGCTGATGTCGGCCACGATTTTTTCCTGCGAGCCCCGGCCCAGGGCCATGACGCAGACCACAGCCGCAATGCCGATGATGATGCCCAGCATGGTCAGGCAGGAACGCAGCTTGTGCGCCCAGATGGCCTGCACGGACATGCGCGCGGCCTCGCGCAGCCGCTCCAGCCGACCCCAGGACGGCGCAAGGCCGGTCTGCGGCGGCGGCGCGGCCGTGACCAGGGGCCCACGGCGTTCGTCCGCCACCAGGCGGCCGTCGCTGATGCGGATGACCCTGGCGGCGCGGGCCGCCACCGTGGGGTCGTGGGTGACCACAATGATCGTATGCCCCTTACGGTTAAGGGCCTCCAGAGTATCCATAACCTGCGCGCCGCTGGCGGAATCCAGCGCGCCTGTAGGCTCGTCCGCCAGGATGATTTCCCCGCCGTTCATCAGGGCGCGGGCAATGCTCACGCGCTGCTGCTGCCCGCCGGAAAGCTCCACAGGCAGGCTGCACAGCCGGTCCGCCAGCCCCAGAGCGCCGAGCAGGGCGGCGGCCCGCGCCAGACGGGCAGCCTTGCCCGTGCCGGCGTACACAGCGGGCAGGGCGACGTTTTGCACCGCCGTGCAGCTGCCAAGCAGGTTGTACCGCTGGAACACAAAGCCCAGATGCGCGCAGCGCAGGTCCGAGAGGGCATCGGCATCCAGAGCGGCGGTGTCCTGCCCGTTGATGCGGCAGACGCCCGCGCCGGGCGTATCCAGACAGCCCAGCAGGTTCATAAGCGTGGATTTGCCGGAACCGGAGGGCCCCATAATGGCCACAAACTCGCCGCGCTCAATGGTAAAGCTCACCCCGTGCAGCACCTGTACACGATTCTGCTCTGCCCCGTACCATTTGGACACGCCCTCCACTGCAATAAGCGGCATCAGTGCGGACCTCCGGGGCCGGGGCCGCGACGCTGTTCGCTGGCTTCCACCTGCGCCTGGGTAAGCTCGCCCACAATCACCTTTGCGCCGTTTTCCAGACCGGAGCGTATTTCCACCCGCACGCCGTCGGTCAGCCCTGTGGTCACAGGCCGCGTCTGAACTTTGCCGTCAGCGTCAAGCACACGGACGAACCGGCCGCCGGCAGCGTTTTCCACCGCCAACAGCGGCGCCAGCAGCACGCCCTTGTGGGTGGCCGCAGTAATGGAAGCCTGTGCCGTCATGCCGATGTGCAGGTGGGCGTCGTTGTTGTCCACGACCGCGCGGGCATAATAATACACGGCCGTATCCGAGGAAGAGGATGACGACGAGCCGCTGGAGCCCGAAACGCCGCTGGAGCTGGTTTCGTAGCTGCCGTCGGAAAGGGTAGTCAGGCCGGGATCTATGGAGTCGATGACGGCCGTGCGCCGCGTGTCCGGCTCGCCCAGAATGGTGTAAGACATTTCCATGCCCGGCGAAACCGAGGGAATGTCCCCTTCGGAAATCTCCAGCCAGATTTCCATCTTGTTGAGGTCGGCTATCTGCACGATGGTGGGCGTGGTCTGCGCGGCATTGACGGTCTGTCCTTCGTCCACGGGCACGGAAACTACCGTTCCGTCCAGGGGAGCGGTTATACGGGTGTAGCCCAAGTTTTCCGCATCCGTATCCACGGCCAGGGTCGTTTCGCGCACCTGGGCCTCCAGAGCGGCCACTTCGGCCTTGGCCAGGGCCAGGGCCGTTTCGGCGTTTTCCAGGTCTTCACGCGAGGCGGCGTCCCCGGCATGGAGGTTTTTTTCCCGCTTGTATTGCCGCTCGGCCACCCGCAGGCTGATCTTTTTGGATTCCAGCTGCGCCTGATACGATTGCAGACGGGCCCTGTCCGTTTCCAGCTGGTTTTTCTGCTTGGTAGAGTTGATTTCCGCCAGCAGGTCGCCTTTAAGCACCTGCTGGCCCACATTCACGTGCAGCCTGGTGATCTGCCCGGAAACTTGCGCGCCCACCGTGACCAGGTGCGCGGCCTTGACCTCGCCCGTAGCGCTGATGGTGTGGCTGATGTCTCCCCGGCGCACCGGTTCGGTCAGGTAAAAGGGCTCGCCGCTCCCCCGGCCCGTCCACCACCAAAGACCGGCAGCCAGAAGCAATGCCGTCAAAGCCAGAAACGCCGGCAAAGGTTTCCTGTATCTTTGCAGCAAGGTTTTCCAATCCGTCATAGTTTACCTCAACGACACTAGAAGACGTTCGCGGTTAACGCCGGGTTAAAAGCGGTCCGCCCCCGTGGTTATCTGACAAATAAGCGGAATCGACAAGTCCGCCCCTCCCACCGGCCAAAAAGGACGGAAATGCCCCTGTCTTGCCTTGCCCCGCATCTTGACCTATGCTTTTGGACCAATTCCACGCCGCCGTTCCGCACGCCCGGCCACGCCCGGCGCGTTGCCGACACGAAGCGTTGCGGCAAACCCCAACCCGGAGCGGATACGCGCCCATGACACCCACCACCGACCGTCCCACCCTGCTCATCACCGGCGGCGCGGGCTTTATCGGCTCCTGCCAGGTATTGCTGGCCCGCGCGCGCGGCTTTCGCGTGGTCAATCTGGACAAGCTGACCTACGCGGGCAATCTGGAAAATCTGGCCGCCCTGCGCCACGATCCGGAGCACATCTTTGTCCGCGGCGACATAGGCAATGCCGAGCTGGTGGACTACCTGCTGCGCGTCTACGCCCCCGACGCCGTGCTCAACTTTGCGGCGGAAAGTCATGTGGACCGCTCCATCGTGGACCCGGAAGCCTTTGCACGCACCAATGTGCTGGGCACGGCCACTCTGCTGCGGGTGGTCAAGGACTGGTGGCGCGGGCTGGACGCATCCCGGCAGCAGGCCTTCCGCTTTCTGCACGTTTCCACGGACGAAGTCTTCGGCGCGCTGCGACCGGACGACCCGCCCTTTACGGAATCCACGCCCTACAGCCCCAACAGCCCCTATTCCGCCTCCAAGGCCGCCAGCGACCACCTGGTACGGGCCTTTCACGAAACCTACGGCCTGCCCGTCCTGCTGACCAACTGCTCCAACAACTACGGGCCGCGCCAGTTTCCGGAAAAGCTCATCCCGCTCATGGTCCTCAACGGCCTGGCTGGCCGCCCCCTGCCCGTGTACGGCCAAGGAAGCAATGTCCGCGACTGGCTGCATGTGGAAGACCACTGCGCGGCCGTCTTCCGCGTGCTGGAGGCCGCCCGGCCCGGCGCAAGCTACAATATCGGCGGCCGGGCCGAGCGCAGCAACATGGAGGTGGTGCGGGCCGTCTGCGCTCTGCTGGACGAGCTGGCCCCGACGGCAACGCCCCACGCGGAGCTCATCCGCTTTGTGACCGACCGGCCGGGCCACGACTTCCGCTATGCCATGAACTGCGCCAAACTGGAGCGCGACCTGGGCTGGAAGCCGCAGCACGATTTCACTTCCGGCCTGCGGGCCACTGTGCGCTGGTATCTGGACAATGCGGACTGGGTAAAGCATGTGCAGAGCGGAGCCTACCGCCAGTGGCTGGCCGTCAACTATGCCAACCGCGACGCCGCCCCTGAAAGCACCGGAGCGGCAAGCCCCGGAGCAGAAGGGGCCGTCCCGGCGCGCGCGACCCAGGGAGGCGCGTCATGACCGACTGGAAGGGCATCATCCTGGCCGGCGGGTCCGGGTCGCGGCTCTATCCGCTGACCCTGAGCGTGAGCAAACAGCTCATGCCCATCTACGACAAGCCCATGATCTACTACCCGCTGGCCACGCTCATGATGGCGGGCATCCGGGATATCTGCCTCATTTCCACGCCGGAGCATCTGCCCCTCTACCGGGCCCTGCTGCACGATGGAAGCCAGTGGGGCTGCCGCCTCAACTATGTGGAGCAGCCCCGGCCCGAAGGCCTGGCCCAGGCCTTTCTGCTGACGGAAGAACACATCGCCGGGCAGAACACCTGCCTCATCCTGGGCGACAACGTCTTTTTCGGCCACGGCCTGCCGGACCTGACCCACGAGGCCATGACGCGACAGCGCGGGGCCACGGTCTTCGCCTACCATGTGCGCGACCCGCAGCGCTACGGCGTGGTGGAATTTGACGCCGCGCGCCGCGTGCTGAGCATTGAGGAAAAACCCCAGTCGCCCAAATCCAACTTTGCGGTCACAGGCCTCTATTTTTACGACCGGGACGTGCTGGACATCGCCCGGCAGGTACGCCCCTCGGCCCGGGGCGAGCTGGAAATCACGGACGTGAACAACGCCTATCTTGAGCGCGGCGATCTGCATGTAGAGCTCATGGGCCGGGGCATCGCCTGGCTGGACACGGGCACCCACGATTCGCTCATGGACGCCGGGGCTTTTGTGCAGGCTGTGGAAAGCCGTCAGGGGCTCAAAGTGGCTTGCCTGGAAGAAATCGCCTGGCGGCAGGGCTACATCACGGCCGATCAGGTGCGGGATCTGGCCCGCCCCATGCTTAAAACAGGATACGGCCAGTACCTTCTGGAACTGGTGGATACGGGAGGACAACCGTGGAAGTAGTGTCCACGCCTATCGCGGGCGTGCTGCTGATCAAGCCCAAAATCTGGGGCGACGCGCGGGGCTATTTTGTGGAAACCTGGCAGCAGGAGCGCTACACGGCGGCGGGCATAAACCTGCCCTTTGTGCAGGACAACCACTCCATGTCCACTTACGGCATTCTGCGTGGCCTGCACTTTCAGAAAACCCGGCCGCAGGGCAAGCTGGTCTATGTTTCTCTGGGCAAGGTCTTTGATGTGGCCGTGGACATCCGCCCCGCTTCGCCCACCTTCGGCCAGTGGTACGGCGTGGAGCTGACCCAGGAAAACCAGTGGCAACTCTGGATTGCGCCGGGCCTGGCCCACGGCTTTGCGGTCACCAGTGAAACGGCCCACTTCCACTACAAGTGCACGGACTACTACTGCCCGGAAGATGAAGGGGCCATCCGCTGGAACGACCCCACCTTCAACGTGCGCTGGCCCGTGGCAAAACCCCGGTTGTCAGAAAAGGACGCGGCGGCCCCCTTCTGGAAAGCGCCTGTCCTTTAGAGCATTTAACACTTGAAATGCTCGCTTACGGCAGGCAAAAGCCTGCCTTCTCGCATTTCGTGGCAAGGATTTTCAAGAAAATCCTTGCAGAGCAGTTAGCTCATTTCATTCGCTAACTGCTCTAGCGCAGCGTGCCTTTGAAAATATGCAGTATTCTCAAATGGCACGGCACGCTCGTTCCGGCGCTTAACCGCGCAACTACATGGCGCTTGCGCCTCCACGGCGGGCGTCTGCTCACGCCACCGCCAGGGCATTGCAACGTTGGCATGCCCCGACCGCGCACAAGCCTTTTCACCGCCAGCCGTTATGAAAGGAAAGCCCATGAGCGTCGATCTTACCTGCTTCAAAGCCTATGACATCCGCGGCCGGGTGCCGGAGGCCCTCAACGCCCCCCTGGCCCGCGCTCTGGGCCGCGCAGTGGCGGAAATTCTCAACGCGCGCATGGTGGTGCTGGGCCGCGACGCCCGGATCTCCGGCCCCTTACTGCGCGACGCTTTGGCCGCAGGCCTGCGCGAAGCTGGGGCCGGGGTGGCGGACCTGGGGCTCTGCGGCACGGAGGAAATCTACTATGCCGCCGCCCATCAGCCCTACGACGCGGGCATCATGATCACCGGCAGCCACAACCCGGCGGACGAAAACGGCTTTAAAATCGTGCGCGCCGGGGCCGTGCCGGTAAGCGGAGATTCCGGCCTGCTGGCCCTGCGCGACCGGGTAGCCCGGCTGCTGGCGGCAGCGCAGAACGCCCACAGGCCCGCCGCCACGCAGACGGCGCCCCTGGCTCCGGCCCAGACTACGGCCCTGGATGCGCCCCTGGACGCCGTTTCTTACCGGCCCGCCTATGTGCGCTGGCTGCTGGACTACAGCGGCGCGACGCAACCGGCGGCGCGCCCCGGCCGACCGCTCAAAATCGTGGCCGACGCGGGCAACGGCTGCGCCGGGCTGGTCCTGCGGGAGCTGGCCGCCGCCCTGCCCTGCGACTTTGTCTGCCGTCAGATGGAGCCGGACGGAACCTTTCCCCACGGCGTGCCCAACCCCCTGCTGCCGGAACGCCGCGCCGCCACCGCCGCCGCCGTGCACGAGGCCGGGGCCGACCTGGGCCTGGCCTGGGACGGCGACTTTGACCGCTGCTTCTTTTATGACGGCGAGGGCAACTTTATCGAGGGGTATTACTGCGTGGGCCTGCTGGCCGGAGAACTGCTGCGGCGCTTTCCCGGCGGCAAGGTGGTGCACGACACGCGGGTGTACTGGAACACCCGCGAGGTGGTCCTGGCCGCCGGGGGCACGCCCGTCATGGGCAAGACGGGCCACGCCTTCATGAAGGAACGCCTGCGGGCCGAAGACGCGGTCTACGGCGGGGAGATGAGCGCCCACCACTATTTTCGGGACTTTGCCTACTGCGATTCGGGCATGTTGCCCTGGCTGCTGGTGCTGGGGCTGGTGCAGCGCACGGGCCGCCCCCTGGCCGAACTGGTGGCCGAGCGCATGGCCCTCTACCCCTGCAGCGGCGAAATCAACCGCCGGGTGGCGGACGCCCCGGCCCTCATGCGGCGCGTGCGGGAGCGCTATGCGGCGCAGGCCGTCCACGAGGACCACACCGATGGCGTGAACCTGGAATTTCCCCAGTGGCGCTTCAACCTGCGCAGGTCCAATACTGAACCCCTGCTGCGCCTTAATGTGGAAACGCGCGGCGACCGCGCCCTGCTGGAAGACAAAACCGCTGAGCTGCTGCGGCTTATGGACGCAGAGGACGAGACGACGAAATAGAGGCCGCCCCCTTCCGGCAGCGGCCCCTCCATAGCTGAAAATCCAATCGGGATCTTACTCCACCGCAATGGGCGTCTGGGCCAGGGTGGCCACCATGACGGCCTTAATGGTGTGCAGACGGTTTTCCGCCTCTTCAAAGGCCAGGTTGCGCGGGGATTCAAAAACCTCGTCGCTCACTTCCATGCACTCCAGGCCAAAGCGCTGATAGATCTGCTCGCCCACAGCGGTTTCGCGGTTGTGGAAGCTGGGCAGGCAGTGCAGGAATTTGCAGTCGCGGTTGCCGGTCTTGTTCATGACCGAGGCGTCCACGCGGTAAGGTTTGAGCAGGCGGATACGTTCCTCCCACACCGCGTCGGGTTCGCCCATGGAAACCCAGACGTCCGTGGAAAGGAAATCGCAGCCGCGCACGCCTTCATCCACATTTTCCGTGCGGGTAATGCGCGCCCCGGTTTTCTGGGCAATCTTCTGCGCCGTAAGGAAGACCTCGTCAGAGGTCCACAGCGCCTGCGGGGCCACAGAACGGAAGTCCAGTCCCAGCAGGGCCGCGCCCACCATGAGAGAATTGCCCATATTGTAGCGCGCGTCGCCCAGATAGGCCAAGGTCTGCTCGCAAAGCGGCTTGGGGCAGCTTTCGCGCATGGTCAGCATGTCGGCCAGAAACTGGGTGGGGTGCCACTCATTGGTCAGGCCGTTCCACACGGGCACGTCAGCGTGCTGGGCCAGGGCCTCTACACGCTCCTGCCCGTAGCCCCGGTATTCGATGCCGTCGTAAAAACGGGCCAGTACGCGGGCCGTATCCGCCAGGGATTCCTTCTTGCCCATCTGCGAGCCGGAGGGCCCCAGATAGGTTACGCGCGCGCCCTGGTCAAAGGCCGCCACCTCAAAGGAACAACGGGTGCGGGTGGAATCCTTTTCAAACAGGATGACGATATTCCGGCCCTGCAGATACTGCGGCTCGGTGCGGTTTTTTTTGGCCCGCTTGAGCAAGGCCGCCAGGTCCAGCAGATAGGTGAGGTCTTCGGGCGTGAAGTCCAGTTCCTTTAAAAAATCGCGCTGGTGCAGTCTGTTCATGGCTTCCGCCTCCTCTCTGTCCCGCCCGCGGGCGGCGTCACGCCATCCTGACCGCCGGGGCCGCACGGGCCCCGCCGCTTGGGGATGGTCAGAATATTTCTGTGCGCCCTTTGCGGGCCGCCTACAGCTCCAGAATCATGGCTGTTTCGTCACAGCAGTAGAACTTCGGGCACTTGCTGCACTCCACCCAGACCACGGGCGGCAGCTTGTCGCGCTGGTACTCGCTGAAACCGCAGCGGGCAAAAAATGTCGCCGCCAGGGTAAAGGCAAACACGCGCGGCAGGCCCAGGGCGCGGCAGTGTTCCACCAGGGCAGCCACCATCCGGCGGCCCAGGCCGTGGTCCTGACAGGCGGCGTGCACCGCCAGCGAACGGATCTCGGCCAGATCTTCCCACAGCACATGCAGCGCGCCGCAGGCCACCACCACCGGCGTCTTGCCGTCGGCGGCGGGCGTCACCGCCACCATGTAGTCCTGAATGTGCTGGTAGAGGTACTGCGGCCCGCGCGCCAGCATGACGTTGGCGGCGGCGTACTGGTTGATCAGGGCCGACATGCCGTGCACGTCGCGCACCGTGGCCGGGCGGATGACCAGACCCTCCAGATCTTCCACCCGCACGGGGGGAAGCAGCGGACACTCTTCGGCGCCGAAGCGCGGGACGGCGACGGGCATAACTCTTGTACCTGTGCTGACAAAAAATCCGCCTTGTCGCCGGGGGCCACAAGGCCGCACCGGCGAGACAAAGCAAAAAAAATCTTTTAGCGCTGAACGCGGGCAAATGCAATAATCCCCGCCGCCACGGGCCGGCATTGCCCGCCGCCGGTTTTACAGATATGCTGGAGCCCACGGCGGCCGCCGGACGGCCTCTGTTCTTGCCAAGGAGACCTCATGCGCACCCCCCTCCACCAGCTCCTTGCGGGCCTTGTCTGTGCGGCGCTTTGCCTCTGCGCGCCCCTGGCCGCGCCCGCGCAGGCCCCTACCCCGGAATCCGAACCGACCCGGCTGCTCAAAATTGTGGCCCTCACCCGCCACGGCGTGCGCGCACCCACCCAAAAGGCCAAAACCCTGGCCCTCTGGAGCACCCGCGCCTGGCCGCAGTGGCCCGTGCCGCAGGGCTGGCTTACGCCGCGCGGGGGGCAGCTCGTCACGGCCATGTGGGAGGATCTGCGCGGCGAGCTGCTGCGTCTGGGCATCCTGCCCGAAGGCGTCTGCCCGCCGCCGGGACGCATTTTTGTGCGCGCCGATGTGGATCAGCGCACCCGCGCCACGGCCAGAGCCCTGCTGGAAGGCCTGGCCCCCGGCTGCAACCGGGGCTACGCCGTGGCCGATACCGACCCCGACCCCCTCTTCCATCCCGTCAAGTCCGGCCTCTACGCCTTTGACCCGGCCCAGGTGGCCGGCGAAGTGCTGCGCATGGCCGACGGCGACCTGAACCAGCTGCGCCAGGAGCAGAACGAGGCCCTTATCCAGCTGGAGGCCCTGAGCGCGCCGGTTTCGGCCGAATTCTGCGCGCGCTTCAACCTGTCGCCGAACTGTGGCCTGGCGGACATCCCCAATTTCGTAAGCGTGGCCGCCGGCGGCAATGGGGTCAAACTGGCGGGGGGGCTGCACGCAGCAGCCAGCCTGGCCGAAATTTTTTTGCTGGAATACGCCCAGTGGCCCGAAAGCAACGCCGGCTGGGGCCAGGTGGACGCCCAGACCCTGCGCCAACTGCTGCCCCTGCGTGTGCGGGTCTTTGACGTAATCAACCGTGCGCCGCACGTGGCCAAAGCCAACGGGGCCAGCCTGCTCAACGCCATGACAGCCGCACTTCTGGGCAAACACCCGGACCAGCGCTGCAATGCGGCGGCTTTGACCGTTTTTGTGGGGCACGACACCAACATCACCCAGGTGGCTTCTCTCCTGGGCCTCACCTGGCAGGCCCCCGGTTACCCGGACGACATGGTGCCGCCTGGCGGCGTGCTGCTGCTGGAGCTTTGGGAACGCAACGGCCAACGCGAGGTGCGGCCGCGCTTCTTTGCCCAGTCCCTGGAGGCCCTGCACGCTCCCTTTGCCGCGCCCCTGCCGCCCGAAGCCCTGACCCCCGGCGCGACGCCGCCTGCAGACCCCGACCGCGCCCACAAAGCCGGCGAGGCCGTGGTCAGCGCGCCCCCGGTGGTGGGGGCGGCCCGCTTCAGCCTGGAGGACTTCCAGACCCGTGTGCGCACAGCCCTGAAGGGCGCCCCCCTGGCCCCGGATACCGCGCCGCCCCTGCACTGGGATGAAACCCCGCCTTTGCCTGTCCCCCAGCCGTTGGACGAAGCCGCTGTGACGCCGTAACGCATTGCAACGTTGCAATGCTTTGGCGGTTGCGTAAGCAGCCGCCCGCCGTGGAGGCGCAAGCGCAATTTATTTGCGCGGTTAAGCGCCGGAACGAGCGTGTTTTCACCTTTGAGAATACATATTCTCAAAGGTAATCTGCTCTAGAGCAGTTCGCGAATGAAATGAGCTAACTGCTCTGCAAGGATTTTCTTGAAAATCCTTGCCACGAAATGCGAGAAGGCAGGCTTTTGCCTGCCGTAAGCGAGCATTTCAAGTGTTAACTACTCTAGGTGTAGAGTGTCAATACGTTGTTCACCCTCGCTCCAATTTTGAAGCCGGAGGTTTCCTGCCAAGAGCCGTGTGAGGACGCGAATAATTGTAGTGATGCGTCCATATGGGCAAGTTGGCTGCCCTTTTCCATGAGTGGGTGTACGTTTCG
>NZ_SIXC01000012.1 GCF_004309735.1 Desulfovibrio legallii | reverse complement strand
GCGCACCATTTCTTCTCGACTACGAACCGTCAGTTTGGCATTCTTATGGCTGTTCACCCTTTCCCCCTCTCGGTTTGCTGTTGTCTGTTAACTCCAGCTTTACCGATTTGGGGAGGGTGAACAACCTATTGAAACACTACACCTAGAGTACCTTTGTTGCCATATTTTTGACTTTCTCTAGAAAATCCGCTCCGCGCAAGAGTTTTCAGATTCTGGCACCCATCTTGCTTTATTCTGCGCCAATGGCTTGAGGCGGCATTTTTCGCCGCCCGCTTTCCCCATAGATGCGGGCGCGCGGCAACTGGGGCAGGCCAGTGAGAATTGTGCGGCAATAAACTGTCAAGGGGGCGTTTGTGACTACCAGCAGTCAAAACCAAGTTCGGAATATGCTCCATCTGCGCCACCCTGCTGCGGCATCCCCGGAGGACGGAGACGCCTTTGCTGCGCCGCCCCCCCTGGACCCGGCGGCCCGGCGTGCTCTGGACAGCCTTTCCCGCATCTATCCGCTGGTACTGCCTGCCCTGGAAGCCCGCCTCGATGCCCTGCAGGAAGATTTTTTAGCCCGGCTGACGCTCTTGATGCAGGCGCGCGGCCTTGCCCCGGAGGGGCGGTTGCGCCTTTCTGTAGCCGGGGGTAACGCCGTGCTGGTTGAAGGCGAAGAGGACGAGGCTGCCGGGCTTTACGCGCTGTTTGCGGAACATCAGGATTTGAGCGTGCATTTTCACGAAATGGCCCGCCTGGCCGTGCTGGCCCACGGTATGGAAGTGACTGCGCAGGCCTGTGCCGCTGCGGAAGAGAATGTGACCGCCCTGGCGGATAATGCCGCCCTGTTGGGGCGCTATCAAATGTGCCTTAAAGGATCGCTTTCACATTTTTATCTGCGTTGAGCCTTTCACGGGCTTACGCCACCCAATGCCCCCAAGAGCCCTTGCCAAATAGCGGCGAGAGGCTTATCTTCCAAAAGAACCCATTGGGGGGCGCACTGGCTTCGACGGGGACGTAGAAACCGGAGCGGCAGGCCGAGGCGCCGCTGGCCTCGTAAAAAGCGGCAACAAAAGTAATTGCCAACAACGATTACGACTACGCTTACGCTGCCTAATAACAGCGAGGCAAAGACCGCCTAGGCGGTCACGTCGCGCGGGGCCACGCCTGATAACCCCGTGCGGCGACATTTATCAGGCTGGCAGAGACCGGTGCCCACCGGGGTCTTCTGCGAGGAGGTTACCGGCGGGATTGCCGTCCTGCGCCTGGTCGGGGGCCATCAGGACGGTGAAAGCCATACTCGACCTAAGCCTGTAGATGCTTCGTGTGGAATGTTCGCGGACGGGGGTTCGACTCCCCCCGCCTCCACCATTTGGAAAAGACAAACCCGTCTCTCTGGGGTCATTCTCCGGGGTGACGGGTTTTCTTTTTCCCCTTGTTTCTAAAGGGTTTGCGCCCGTTTCACATCTTTCCAAAGCACCTCTCCGCACCATCGATTCTCCCCATCCTCCAGCCTTTCTTTCTCTGTTTGGCCCCTGATTCTCTGTTTTCTCCGGACGAAGTCCGAAGCGCGTCCGGAAAGCTACATCCTTGATTGATATGGGTTTGTGGCTGATTGCCATTTTTGGCGGTTGTCTTAGGTCATCGTTCGATGCCGCAACCGGACGTTTTTTTCGAAATCACCCGCTTTGCCCATGAAAAGAAGCGTGGTCAATTCCGATTTCCTGCCACCCAAAGTAGAAAAGCCGACGCTGATGGTCGGCTCTCTGGGGTGGTCTCCGGTCCGGTCGTCAGTCGGTGGCGAAGCCGAAACGGCGGCGCTGCTCGGTCCAGTCCTCGGGAAAGGTCTGGGTCAGCTTCGCCAGCGAGAGCCCGTTGGGTTCCTCGCCGTTGATCAGGGCTTCGACGATGTCAGGGGCCAGGGTCGTCAGCTTGAGAATGCGGGCCACATACGAGCCATCGACGTCGAGTGTACGGGCAAGCTCGCTGATGGACTTGATCTGTCCGGATTCGAGGATGTCGGCCCAGGAAAAGGCCCTTCCCAGCGCCTGGAGGATGGCGGACTGCACCGGTTCCTGCGCTCCGGTGATTTCTCCATCCAGGGCCTGGGGAGCGATGACCGTCTTGCGGCCACGCATGCGCCGGATCAACATCGGGATGTGGATCTGCAGGTTGCCGTTGTCGGCAACGGTAATGGTCGGCTTCATTTTCATCGGCTTGCCCTCCGTTCGGTGACTTCGCATGCCAGACCAGCCAGCTCGGCGATGAGCGTTGTCAGCCCGTTGGTACGCAGTTCCATGTCGATTCCGGTCTCGCGGATCTCGACCTTGTCTACCAGGAGGCGGATGAGCCGATTCCGCTCCACCGGAAAAAGGTCTTCCCAGAAGCCCTCGACATTCTGGAAGGCCTCCGACACATCCTGTTCCGTAATGCTGTTCCCCTGGTAGGCTCTGCAGCGCTCGCTCACATGGGTCAGTTGTTTCGAGAGCTCGACCGCCTGGCGGTTAACCGTCGTCAGCATCTCGGTTTTGCCCGGCTGATCGTTGCCAGGTTTCATCAATTCGAGTGCCTGCTCCCGCGCCTGCGACAGCTCCATCTCGAGCTGGGCTTTCTGCTTGAACAACCGCTCCCGCTCTGCCTGCTCGATGTCCCGGGCCGCGAAGTAAGTCTTGGCCACCAGCGTCGGTGTGCGGAACACGGCGCTCAACTGCTCGATTACCGCCTGCTCGATGTCCCCGGCGGGAATCCGTTTGAGCGGGCACCGGCTCACGGTCCGCTTGCTGTCTTTCTGGCAGATGTAATAGGTGTAGTGGCGGCCGTTCTTGCGGGCGTAGGTCGGTCCCATCGCGCATCCGCAGTGGCCGCAGCGGATGACGCCTTTCAGCGGGGCGACCATTTTGGTTCTGGCCATGGACACCTTGACCGGTTTGTTGTCCTCCAGGATGGCCTGAACCTTGTCCCAGGTCGCCCGGTCGATGATCCCTTCGTGCTCACCGGGGTAGCTGCGTTCCTTGTGGGCGATCTCGCCGACATAGATCCGGTTGTTCAGCAGCCGGTAGATGTGGGCGGTGTTCCATTCGGAGCCCTCGCGCACTCTGCCTTTCTTGGTGGTCCAGGCCTTGGTGCGGTAACCCTGTTCGTTCAGCTCCTGGCCCAGCTTCTTGGCCGAGCCGATCTGGATGAACCGGCGGAAGATGTACTGCACCGTCCTGGCTTCATCGGGGTTGACCAGCAGCTTCTTGTTGTCCCTGTCGACGTCGTATCCGAGGATGGGTACGCCGCCGCAGTATTTCCCCCGGCGCTTGGCTGCCGCCACCTTGTCCCGGATGCGTTCGGCGATGACCTCCCGCTCGTACTGGGCGAAGGTGATCAGGATGCCGAGAAACATCCGGCCGGTGGGATCGGTGGTGCTGAAGTGCTGGGTGACCGAGACGAAGCTGACGCCCTTTTCATTGAAGAGATCGATCATCTTCATGAAGTCCAGCAGCGAGCGGGACAGTCGGTCGACCTTGTAGACGACGATCACATCGATCTTCCCGGCGTCGATGTCCGCCAGCAGTCGGCGCAGCCCCGGGCGCTCCATGTTCCCGCCCGAGAATCCACCATCGTCGTAGCGATCCGGCAGAGCCGTCCAGCCACGCATCCTCTGGGCTTCGATATAGTGTTCCGCCGATTCTCGTTGCGCATCCAACGAGTTGAATTCCTGTTCGAGCCCTTCCTCGTGGCTCTTGCGGGTGTAGATGGCACAGCGCAGAGTCTTGTTTTTGCCCGGCGCGACATTGCTGTTATCAAGCATCCGAACCTCCCTCGGCTTTTCTGCCGTAAACCTTCTTCAATCCGAAAAAGACCTTGCCATTCCAGCGCGTCCCGGTGATCTCCCTGGCCACCGCGCTGAGCGACCGGAAGGTGCGACCTTCGAACTCGTAGCCATCGGCAATGACGATCACCTCATAACGCCGGTCGTTCCAGACCCGCACCAGCCTGGTTCCAGGCAGGATCGCCTCGTTCGATTTCCGCTCTTCTGGGATGCGTCGATTGACAGTGGCAACCGGGTCCTCCTTGGCTGCCTGCTGGAGATGGACCTTGGCCTGCTCGGACAGCCCGCCGTAGAAAAGCTCCTGGATGCGATAGGCCAGCCGCTTGATGAGGAATTGCTTTTTGTACTGGGGCGGCTCTTCTCCGTAGAGGTCGAGCCATTTTTCCCGGAGCTGCTCAAGGGACATGGATTGCAGCAGGGCCATCTGCCGAAGGACCGAGTTTCGTGTTCGGTCCTGATTCTTGCCGCCTGTGGCTGCGTTCTGTAACTCATTCATTTTCAACTCCTTATTTTGGTTTCCGGACGAGTTGTCATGAATGAATGCTCTGTTCCGGCAATGAATCAAGTCCTTCTCCGAGCACAGGGGAAGAATCTTCGAAAATCTCTAACCCACTGCCTACACATGCTTTTTTGGCCTTTCGGCGCAGGATCGCAGTGGCCAGAATGGAAGCGGCTGACTGGAGCCTCGCCTCACCCGACAGGCGACCGGGTTTGCCGTTTTCGCCGAGACCTTCCGTCCCCGGCACATCATTCATTTCCTGTACATCCAACATCGAACACCTCCGGTGGGACCGGGGGGCTGGATGGTGTGGATGCCAGAAAACGGTGGCGGTCGGGATGCGCGTTCGATGGCACCCACAACCGCCTCAGCTCCGCCTCTGGTCGGTTATCTGGTTTCTAACTGCTCGTCCGGTTTCAAACCGGCATTCTTCAGGCCTTACCTACCGAGGGGCTCGTGGAAGTGTCGGAAATCAGGTATGAGATTATTTCTTGACCTGATATGCATCAGGTTTATATTATTAGGGTTTGGCGGCGCATTGCGCCTTTTTGTCTTTCAACAGAAATGGAGACGCCATGGGCAAAGCGAAGACGGATGAGATAACGCCGTTGCAGCGGAAAACGCTCGAAGCGATATGTCGTTTTGTCGATGCCAAGGGCTTCCCTCCAACGGTGAAGGAACTGAGCGAGATCTTTGAAATCAGCCCGGCGAGTGCCCACGACCGGATCAATCAACTGGTGCGCAAGGGATACCTGAAGCGGGAGGACGGGAAGTCGCGGGGCATTGCCGTCGCCCGCCGTCCCAGCGAGATGGCCGCCGCCCTGGTAGCTGTACCGATTGTGGGCGTGGTGCCCGCTGGCAGCCCCATCCTGGCCGAAGAGAACATCACCGGCCAGGTGCTGGTCGAGTCAGCCGTGGTTCGTTCCGGAAAGCACTTCGCACTCCGTGCGATGGGTAACAGTATGGTCGGTGCTGGTATCAACGATGGTGATTTGATCATCGTGCGGCAGCAGCCCATCGCCGAGGACGGAGACATCGTTGTCGCGCTGCTCAACAATGAGGCGACCGTCAAGCGGCTGAAAATCAAAGACGAGCTCATCGAATTGGTGCCCGAGAACCCGGAGGTAAGAAAGATCCGGATCAGGCCGGAGGATGACCTTCGAGTTTTAGGCAAGGTCGTTGGATGGAAACGGAATTAACCGAGACAGACATGGACGAATAACGACAAAACGACAGGAGTATTTGATGGCAACTTTCAACCTACGCCGCTTTTCGAAGCCGGAGATGCTCCGGCGAATCGACAGGAAGCATCTCATTGCCTTTCTGGAGCCTCATGCCGCCTATTTTTCAGCTCGCGGCGTAGAGTTGCCACCAGTCCAGCAGGAAGATGGCCTGGACTACAACGCCCTCAGCCACCTTTTGCTGACGCCGGACAGTACCACTCCGGATGATCTGGCCGAGGCGCTGTTTTATGTGAATGAAGTTTCGACCCCCGAGGGTTTTGATTCCATTCAGGATGAGATCGCCGGAACGGACATCGACGTGGAAATCGGGGAGAACGCCGCACCGGCAGACTTGGCGATCCAGGTCTGGATGGCTGACCGGGAAATCATCGAGAAGGTACACGCCGAGCAGTTCTTCATGAACGTCAGGTCCTTCGAGTATTTCAAGACCAAGAAAAACCCACTGCCGGATTTCGTGCTGCCATCGGAGGAAACCCTCGCGGCCCTTGAGTCCGATCTCGACGAGTGGTTTTCCAAGAAACGTCGGGGCAAGTATTCCAAGGTGTTCGTCTATCCCAAAGAGGGTCACACATGGTTCCTCGTGCGCCATGGCAAGCCCTATGCCCGTGAGGCGGTCATTGAGGCCGGTGAGTCCACCAGCCAGTATTTTCGTCCTGAAAAATTCGACGTGCTTGCATACAACCCCGTCATCGGGGAGATCCGTATGAACGCCGAAACCAAGGGTGAGAAGGAGCTCTACCGCAAGAAATTTGGATTTCACCTGTTCGGAGACGAAGAGTTCTTCAACGAACGCAGCCGATTTGACCTGGAACCTTTGCGGCAAATTGGTGAGGACGCGCTCCTATGTGACGACGTCGATGGCATCGAGTATGTCAGGCTCAAGGAGGTTCAGGTCTTTTGGGGCGGCGCTCATAAAGACGTCGAAATTCGCAGGTCTGAGGACATTTTTGCATCCCTTCGTGATCGAGGCGCTTCACTCCCAGGTGGAGGGAAAATCATCAAAGCAAGCTTCCAGATTAAGTTCGAGGGGTCCAAGACTCCAAGATCTGTGATCTTGAGTTCAGGCAACCGGGCGCAATTCAAACGTGATGGTGATGCCGAGGTTATCGAGCGTTGGCTTGGACTCAGGGGATTCATCGTCGGAGCCGGGGGCGTTTCGGATGAGTGATCCCGTCTGGGCATATCTGGAGAGATTGCCTGGGAAGTCGGCGGCGCTGTTCGATTGGGATAAGGCGCTATCCGGCTGGGATCGGTATCCGTTGTTTCGGGATCACTTCCTTCAACTGACCAAGGATCATGCGACCGCAGTGGATTGCCCGACGGAATGTGGCCTCGGTTGCCCACGGAGTGTGGTTACCCATGCGAAGACCAACATCCGGGCCATCTGCAATGAAAAAGAAGGCCCGGCCATTCAGCTCTCTCCAAGGCAGACGCTGATCTACCGGCTCAAGCAGTCAACCATCAATGGCGCTATCTGCGCGGCCTTGGGAATAGAACACCGAGAGTCGAAATTCGATGGCCTGCCCCACACATGGAGATTGGGCGATTTCATACCCACGGCGGGGATGGACTTCCCGGTTGTACTGACGATGCAGGACAGCAAGGATGCGCTGATCGAGGTCGTGCGATCATTATGCCTTTCAACCATCAAGCCTTTTGTCTTAATCGCGCCCACGCGCCTTCATCTGAGTCCTGCAGTTGAAACACTGCTGGCGCAGAAAGACAGCCTTTTCATTGCGCTGAACGAAGATCTGTACCTGGGTGATGCTCCACGATTCCTGACCCGTCGGGGCAGATCTGAGATATTCGCGCCCCTTATCGGCCAGGTGCCTGAGCCGGATTCTGGCGGCACGGTGTTTTTCCCGACACCGCCGGGGACCACATGGTCGCAAATCAAGATTCAGTTCCGCGATGGTCATACCGTCACAATATGGGCGGGAGATCAGAGCGGCCGATACACCTATACGCAAATGGGAATGGCGAGCAGGAAGAATGGCAATCCTACCGAGCAATGGAAATTGCTTGAGGGGTTTGCCAACTCCCGTGGCGAGATCGACTGGCACAGCCGATACGCCTCGGACAAGCTGAAGAAACAGAAGCAGGAGCTGTCGAAGCACCTGCGCGAATTCTTCCGGCTCGATGACGATCCCATCGAATGGGTCAAGGACACAAAGACTTACCGGTGTAAGTTCCGCATCCTCCCGGAAGGTGCCGAGGTCTACTGACCCCCTTTATAGCCCGACAAATCTAAAGCCCCGATTCAGGATTCTGGATCGGGGCTTTTTGCGTCTTGGAGGCCCGCCCGGTGAAATTTCACCGGGGTCGGGCAAAAAAAGTTAAAAAAGTTTTCCTCTGTAAACCCACCCCCAATCAGAGCCTTACGGGCTTACCTCCTCCTTGAACCAAGGCGTTTTTCGGGGTCGCAACGAAAATTCGCCAAAGCAGGGTGACAGGTCTGGTGAACACAAAGAGTTCACGACCGCCACCCGGGAAATTCATGCCGGACCTGTCTCCCGGTCGGTCCACAAATGAAGGAGGTTCGGCATGAACCAGACAAGTAAAGCACATCTCACCCCACCGAAGCGGCGACTCATCGAGCTGATGCAGGACATCAACTTCGGCCGCATCACCAACATTCCGGTCCGCGACGGCGAGCCGGAACTCACCCCTGACACGGTCATCGAGCGCGAGATCAAGCTGGGCGGACAGAGTGGTCCCCGGCCCGAGCGCGACCAGGATGACTTCATCCTCAAGCAAGAGGTCGTGGCGCTGCTGGAGCACCTCGCGCAGATGGGCAGCGGAAAAGTCTGCCTGCTCGAGATCAAGCACGGTCTCCCGTTCCTGATGCGCATCGAGGAACGGGCAGCCTGAACACGTAACGACCTGAACCCTTAGACACTGGACAACAAGCTGGACGCATGGCGGAGGCTGTTGTGGGTGTCGCCGAGCCGAATACGGCAATTGGCGGCGTACCTGCGACCCCTTCGCCCACGCGACAGCTTTGTCCTGTGATCTGGCCCGTGCCGACACCCACGCGGACCTCCTCCTCGCTCCGAGGAGGCCCCGATGGTTTCACAGAATTCTTACGACGGCATCGACAAGTATGCCGCCGACCTCATTCGGCACAAAGCACGTCAGCTCGTAGGCAAAGCCGGATTCACCGAGGACGACAGACCCGACCTCGAACAGGAACTGATGATCGATCTGCTGCAGCGGATGCGGCATTTCAATCCCGCCAAGGCCAAGAAGACCACCTTCATGGCCCGGATCGTCGAACGTCACATCTCCACCATTCTGGAGGCCCGGTTCGCCCAATGCCGGGACTGGCGGCTCTGCCAAACCTCACTCAACGAACCCCTCGACAACGGTGAAGGCGACACCACCGAGCGGATCGACTTCCTGGACAGCGAAGGCTCTCTGGGAAGCGGCACCCGCGAGACAAGGGAGCGTCTCGCCCATGAGATCCGCATGGATCTCGACCGGGCCATCACCTCGCTGCCGGAAGAGCTCCGGGATCTGTGCGTGCGCCTGCACGACAGCACCATGGCCGAAATCGCCCGGGAGATGGGCATCCCCAGAACCACCCTCTACGACCGGCTGAGCAAGCTGCGGGAGGCTTTCAGCGAGGCTGGCCTGACCGACTACCTGTGATCTCCGACGCATCAGCCCCGGCTCCGGTAAGTAAGCACCGTGCCGCATGGTGCGGCTATCCGGGGCCTCGGAAATCAGAACCTGAACAAAAGAGGAGTTCAACCATGACTCACGACACCTACAAGTACCGTTTTGACGAGTCGGTCCCGGCCCAGGAACTGGAAGACACTTTCATGCTGGCGATGCTGGCCGTCGAAAGCCTGCATGGCCGTTCCCGTGTGCGGATGGAGAGCCGGTTCAATCTGGACAAGGCCCGACGCACTTGCGTGATCGACGCCTCCACCGATGTCGGCAGCGACCTCGCCCGCATCTTCACCGGCTTCGCCACCAAGGAATACGGCGAACGCTCGGTCCTGATCGAACGATCCCAGCCGTCGGGTTGCGCCTGTGCCTCCAAGCATCGCGCAGCGCCTGCCGCCGCTACAGCGGGGGTGGCGGTATGAGCGAGCTGATGACCACCACCTATTCCATGTGGCGGCTGTTCCGCAACTGCCGCATGGCCTGCAAGTGGCGCTACATCGATGAGCTGGTGCCGCTCGAGCGCGATCCCAATCTGGCCTTCGGCGCGGTCATTCACGATTGCCTGGAGTGCTGGCACGGCGAGCGGGATCTGGCCAAGGTCCTCGACCACATCGACCGGACCTATCCGAACCGGGCGCAGGACGATCATCAACAGGCCGACTGGCATCTCGCCCGAGCCATGATGAGCGCCTATGCGGAACACTACCCGGCCGAAGAGTTCGAGGTCGTCGCGCTCGAAAAGACCTTCGAAGGTCCCATCGTCAACCCGGCGACCGGCGCGACCTCGCGCAGTTTCATTCTCGCCGGAAAGGTGGACGGCATCGTCCGTCAGGATGGCCAGTATTTCCTGCTGGAACACAAGACCGCCTCGCAGATCGACGCCAGCTACCTGGAGCGGCTGTGGACCGATTTCCAGATCATCCTCTACGCCTGGTACCTGGAGCAGACCCTCGGCATCACGGTCAACGGCATCATCTACAACGTCCTGGTCAAGGCCAAGCTGCGCCAGGGCAAGGGTGAGACCGAGGCCGAATTCGAGGCCCGCCGGGCGGAGCTGATCGCCAAGTCGAAAACCGGCAAGAGCAGCGCCAAGCGCAAGTTGCCCGAGGACGACGACACCTTCCAGCAGCGGCTTCAGGAGAAGTACCTCGAGCCGGGCATGTTCCATCGCGAGGTGCTCTACATCTCCCGCGACCAGTTCGAGGAACTGCGGGCGGAGCTGTGGGAACTCTCCAAGGCCATGCTCGACGCCCGTCGGCGCGACACCTTCTATCGAAACACCAGCTACTGCTTCCAGTACGGAAGGCCCTGCGCCTACTTCCAGCTCTGCCGCTCGGGCGGCAACCCCAACGTCATCGAAAACCATTTCCAACGGATCGCCCCGCACGAAGAGCTGCGGGACGGAGCCGGTGAAGACGCCGCTCCGGTGTTTTAAATCCCAACCATAAGGAGACGAAGCCATGCTTCCCAAGACCAAAAGCAAACCTAAACACACGCTCTCGGACCTCACCGCCCTAGTGTACGGCCCGAGCAAGATCGGCAAGAGCACCTGGTGCTCCAAGGCCGATGACGCACTGTTCCTGGCGACCGAGCCGGGCCTGAACGCCCTGGAGGTGTTCCAGACCCCGATCACCTGCTGGGACGACCTCCTGCAGGCCTGCGCCGAAATCGCCGAGGGCAAGCACGAGTTCAAGACCATCGTCGTCGACACGGTGGATAACGCCTACAAGATGTGCTCGGACTACGTCTGCAAGAAATTCAAGATCGAACACGAGTCCGACCTGGGCTACGGCAAGGGCTACGCGCTGATCAACAACGAGTTCCAGCGCGTCATCAATAAGCTCGCCTTCCTGCCCTATGGGCTGATCCTGATCTCCCACTCCCAGGAGCGGGACATCGAGACCCGGACCGGCAAGCACACCCGCATCGTGCCGACGCTGCCGGAGAAGGCGCGGAAACTGGTCACCGGCCTGGTGGACCTGATCCTGTTCTGCGACCTGGACATGAAAACCGGCGAGGACGGCAAGCCGGTCTGGCAGCGCGTGATGCGCACCAAGCCCAGTCCCAACTACGACGCCGGTGACCGCACCGGCCGACTCCCCGAAGTCATCCCCCTCGATTTTCCGAGCTTCATGAAAGCGTTCAACAACACGGCAGCCGGAGCTGCGGCGAGTGCCGCCCGGCCGAAGCCGGAGCCGACCGCGAGTGCGGCGGCGAAACCCCAACAGTAAGGAGATCCGACCATGGAAAACTATGAAAACCAATCCAACAGCAACCTCGACCTGGCGCAGTTCGACGACGCCTTCGAAACCGCCGAAGTCGAGGAACGCGAGTTCGAGGCCGTCCCCGACGGCAAATACCAGGTCAATGTCGACCGGGTCGACCTGACCCGCGCCCAGACCTCGGGCAATCCCATGCTCAAGTGGACCCTGCGCATTCTCGCGCCGACCCACAAGGGGCGTCTGCTCTGGCGCAACAACGTCATGGCCAGCAACGAGAACATCAAGTGGCTCAAGCAGGACCTCTACACCTGCGGGCTGCAGCTCCAGAAGCTCTCCGACCTGCCGGGCCACCTCGAGCAGCTTCTCAACATCAAGCTGGAGGTGACCAAACGCACTCGCGGTGAAAACGAGAACATCTACTTCAACCGTCGCATTGTCATGGCCGACGATGCCGGGGCTCCCGGCGCTGCGATGGACGACATGATGCCGTTCTGATGATGGACCGGATCACCGTTGTCGTCGACACCCGCGAACAGGAGCCCTACAGCTTCGATACAGACAAGGTTTCGGCGGTTCGCAAGGCGCTGCCCGCCGGTGATTACTCGCTGGTCGGCCTCGAGGAACGGGTGGCGGTGGAGCGCAAATCCCTGACGGATTTCGTCTCCACCGTCATCCGGGGGAGAAAGCGGTTCCACCGTGAGCTGGAAAAGCTCTCCGCCTACGAATCCGCCTGCGTGGTTGTCGAGTGCAACTTTCGCGATCTGGTCGATGGCCGCTACCGCAGCGATGCCCACCCGCATGCGCTGATCGGAACGGTCGCCTCCATCGTCGTCGACTTCGGTGTCCCCGTCTACTTCTGCTCGGACCGGCAGGCCGCCTGCCGTTTTGTCGAGGAGTACCTGACACGTTTTCACCGGAGGATCGCGAGATGCCAAAAAGAAATGAGAGTAACCCGGCGCGACTCCGGGGAAGAATAGAGCGCGTTTACTATGCCGGACCCAAGTTCTCCGCAGGCCGACTGCTCACCCCGACCGGTGAGGAAGTCCAGTTCGCGGGCAATTTGTTCGCCCGGGAAAATCAGCCTGTGGTCCTGCTCGGGTCGTGGTCCACCCATCCCAAATACGGTCGTCAGTTCAAGGTCGATGGGATGGAGCACGACCTCGAACTCGATCCGGAGGGGCTGATCCACTATCTGGCCAACCATCCGGAGATCAAGGGCATTGGACCGGCCAAGGCCAGATTGATCGTCGAAAGCTTCGGCGACGCCTTTGAAGAAACCCTTCTGAACGACCCCGAGCGCATTGCGCTCAAGGCTCGACTGCCCCTGGACGCGGCCCGGCGGTTGCGTGACGAATGGTTGAAGAACCGTAGCGTCAACACCGTCATGGCCTGGCTGTCGGCATTCGGCCTGACCCATCATCAGGTCACCACCCTGGTCGAAAGACTCGGCGGCAACTGCCTCGATATTCTGAAGGAAGACCCGTATATCCTCATTCTGGAGATCCGGGGATTCGGCTTCAAGAAGGTCGACAAGATCGCCCGCAAGCTTGGCACCCCCAAGGACCACACCCCTCGTATCCGCGCTGGGTTGAATTTCTGCGTCCGTGAAGCCCTGGACAATGGTCACTGCTGGATCGAATACGAGGATCTGGTGGACCAGGCCAATCTGCTGCTGGTCATGGATGCCCTGGACAGCCGGGTCCGCATCGAGAGCGCCCTCGACGGGCTCATCGAAGAACAGGCGCTTTCCTGCGATTCCCACGGCGGACGTTTCGTGGTCGCTCTGCCGGAGATCGTCCGCATGGAGCGGGAGTTGGCCTCGCTGTTCGGCCAGGCCGAAACACCCAATCCTCATTTCCAGTCCGTCAAAAAACTCGACGCCCTGATTCGGCGCTGCGCGGCGACGCTGAACGAGAAACAGCTTGAAGCGGTACACTCGGCCCTCCAACACAGCATCAGCCTGATTTCGGGTGGAGCCGGTTCGGGCAAGAGCTACACCATTTCGGTCATCAACACCATCTGCGAGGAGAGCGATCTGGAAGTCGTGCTCGCCGCGCCGACCGGCAAGGCCGCCAAACGCCTGGAGGAAGTCAGCGGCCGTAGCGGCACCACTATCCACCGCCTGCTCGGCTATGACGGCAAGGGTTTCTCGCGCAGCAAGGAGAACCCCATCGATGCCGATGTCCTGGTGGTCGACGAGTTTTCGATGGTCGATGTGCCGCTGGCTTGGCACCTGTTCGAGGCGGTCGATCTGTCGCGGACCACGGTGCTGCTGGTCGGGGACCACAACCAGCTTCCGCCGGTGGGACCAGGGAACATCCTGCGCGATCTGATCCAGACACGCGCCATCCCCACGGTCATCCTCGACAAGGTCGTGCGTCAGGCTGGCGTCCTCAAGGAGAACTGCACCGCCGTTCTCAGGGGCGAGGTGCGCAAGACCAGCGAAGCGTCGGTCGGCGGATGCCGGGATTGGTACCTGGTAGATCAGTTCACCGATCCAATGGCTGCACGCTCGTTCCTGCTGGAGCTGTTTCAGGAGCGGCTCGACGCCCTGGGGTTCGACATCATCAAGGACGTGCAGGTGCTGACGCCGACCCACAAAGGTCCGCTCGGCACCAAGGAATTGAACGAGGAACTGCAGCGGCTCATCCAGCGCAAGCTCTGGAACACCGAAGTGCCGCCGGTCGCCATGGGCCGCCGCGCTCCGTTTCTCAAGCACGACAAGGTGATCCAGACCCGGAACAACTACGACTTGAACGTGATGAACGGTGCCATCGGCTATGTGGTCGATGTCCTCGCGAACGGCACTCTGGTCATCGACTTCGACGGCATGTCGGTGGAACTGGAAAAGGGTTCGCCCGACCTGCAGGATCTGCAGCTCGCCTATGCGCTCACCATCCACAAAACCCAGGGTTCCGAGTTCCCCTGTGCCGTCGTGGTGGTCCACAAGGCGCATTCCTTCATGCACCACCGCAATCTGCTCTATACAGGAGTGACCCGCGCCCGGCGCACCGCCATAGTCCTGGGTGATCACTGGGGCATCCAGAATTGCGCCAAGCGATGCCAGGTGGATGACCGCCGGACCTTCCTGCCCCTGTTTCTGGACGCCGCCCAGCACGCGGATGCCGATTTCGCCCGTGTCGCGGAGGCCGAATGAGTATGGGCGGAACGGATAACGTCAGGGAGTATTACCGGCTCGTCACCGAGATGGACATCGGTGAGGTGGCCCGGGAACTCCTGCCAGGACGGATCACCCAGGAGACCGGCCAGCGCTTGATGTGCGACTGCCCCAACCATCAGAGCCAGTCGCGCCTGTCGTTGCATGTGATGCTCGACAAACAGGGCTGGTACTGTTTCGGCTGCGGGGTCGGCGGCGACGTGCTGCAGCTCGTGGAGTTCATTCAGACGGGCTCGGTCACCGCCGGGCAATCCGGTCCGATGCCGGACAGCCACCGCCAGGCCCGGGACTATCTCGCCAAGAAGGCGGGCTTACCGCCGTTGTCGCGCTATGGCCTCAGCCAGGAGCGTCTGGCCCAGACAGAGGCCGACCGCGCCTTCGAGCTGCGGGTCAAGGACGCGCTAACCGCGCTGGCCAGGCTTTACCACGCCAGGCTGAAGGAGTCGCCAGAGATCCTCGACTGGCTGAAATCCAAATACGCCCTGAGCAATGAAACCATCGACGATCTCCTGATCGGCTACGCGGACAACGCCTCCGGCGCGGTCGCCCAACTGACCGGGGGTGAAGACGGCTTCTCCAAGCGAGAGCTCGCCGCCACCGGCGCGTTCCGGCCCACCAGCCAGGACGGGCTGACGCCATTTTTCGAGCGCCGCATTGTCTTTCCGTACTGGAGCCGTGGCCGGGTGGTGTTCATGATCGGCCGTAAAACGCCGTGGACCCCGGACAATAACTGGGAGCAAGGGAAATACAAGAAGCTGCCGGTTCACGACGAGCACCAGCGACCCTACGTCGCCGATTTCATCAACAACGCGTTGCTGTTCAACGAGGACTGCCTGCTGGCCAGGCCCGGCAAGGTGATCATCACCGAGGGGGTGACCGATTGCCTGGCGCTGATGCAACTGGGCCTGCCCACCGTATCGCCGGTCACCGTCCGCATCCGGGCCGCAGATTGGGAGCGCCTGATCCCCAAGTTGCGCGGCGTCGGAACCGTCTACATCTGCCAGGACAACGAACTCTCCCAGGCCGGTCTCAAAGGGGCGCTGCAAACCGCCCGCACCCTGGCCGAACACAAAATCGACACCCGCCTGGTGACGCTGCCCTTGTCGGAGACACAGCTCTCGGCCCGGCAGGAGCTAACCGAACGCTTTGGCCTGACGGCGAGCGTGGGGCCGAAGGAGCTGGCCAAGCTGCTGGCGGGACGTCCCGCCGAGGAAATCCAGTCAGCCGAGGCGCTTCTCGCCACCGCCAAGATCGACGTCAACGATTACATTGCCGCTGGGCATACCCGGGAGGATTTCGAACGCCTGCTCGCCGAAGCCAGCACGCCCATCGAGTTCGGCGTGCGCTCGCTGCCCGAGGGCGCTGAAGAAGAGGAGCGCAACCGCCTGCTCGAGCCGATCCTGGGGGAGATTTCCGAGCAATCGCCGCTGGAACAGGCCCGCCTGCTGAAGCTGGTGCAGGAGCGCATCGGCGGTGGCGTCTCCATGGCAACCCTGAAAGAGCAGATCCGCGCCATCCAGAAGGACCGCAAGGTCGAGTTCCGTAACGAAAAGAAAAAGGCCAAGCGGATGTCCGGCGCGATGCCCGGATCGTGCCGCGCCCGGGTCGACGAGGTGCTGATCGACACGGAGCTGGAGAACGGAGCACCTGATTACACCCTGGCCGCCGAGGCCGCCTACGACTGGTTCACCGCCAACGGTGCCCAGTTCTTTCATACCCTGCAGGGCGAGCCGTTCATGTATTTCGACAACGCCATCTATTGGATGGATTCACCGGACCGGGGCCGCAAGCGCCATTACGCGGCCATGCTCTACAAGCACACGGGCATGGTGCCGACATCCAACGGCGGACGGACATTTTTCGAGGTACTGCCCAGCCTGGCCATGATCCGTGGCCAGGTGCGCGACCATTTTTCCTGGCTGCACACCGATGTGGCTTCCTACACCGTCTATTTCAATCTGAACAATCCGGAGCACGAAATTGCCAAGATCACCCCGGACGAGATTCAGATCATGAAGAACGGCGGCAACGAGGATGGCATCATCCTGGACGGCTCACGAAAGATGAAGCCGCTGAAATTCCTGCCCGACGCCGACCTCGAAGAGGCGGACCGGCTCCTGGTCGATCTGCTGGTGGGCAACATGACCTGTCCGCAGGGGGATCGCTTTCTCATCCTTTCCTGGCTCTCCTGTTTCCTGCTGATCGACTTCGCCGGAACGCGGCCCATGACCCGCTTCGAGGGCTCGGCCGGATCGGGCAAGACCACCGCCAGCAAGATCACGTCGACGTTGCTCTACGGTGAGCCCCAGCACAAGAAGGCCACCGACGCGGCGAACTACACCGATGGCTCGCAGAACCCGCTCATCGTCCTCGACAATATCGAGGTCAAGCAGATGACCGAGGATCTGACCACCTTCATGCTGACCAGCATCACCGGCATCGCCAAGGAAAAACGCAAGAGCGGCACCGACAGCGAGACCATCACAGAGCGGACCAAGTGCCTGCTGAACACCACCGGCATCGAGCCGCTGTGCGGGGAGCTTTCGGAGATCCTGTCGAGGTCGTTTGTCATCAACTTTGACCTGGCCAACCAGGCCAGCGACTGCTTCCTGGAATCGGAGGTCATCTCCGCCATACAGCAGAACCGGGATCTGATCATCTCGGCCATCATGAAGCGGACCAGCCATGTGCTGGCGATGATCCGGGACGGAGCCCAGAAACAGGTCATGCGCCTGCTGCACCGAACCATGCCGACTCATGGCAAGCGCCGGTGCAACGACTATCTGAGCCTGATGTATCTGATGATGCTGGCCGGGTCCGAGGAACACGAGGTGACCACCGGACTCGAGGAGCTGAGCCCGCTGTTCATCGAGCAGATCCATTCCATCAACGACACCAGCCAGGAGATGGCGCGGGAGTCGAACCCCATCGCAACGGCGCTGGCATCGCTCTTCCATGCCTACCGAAACGCGGTGGAGCTGGACGAGAAGGCCCGCTACGGCGAGGACGACCGGGCAAACCACGTAGTGGGGTTCATCGAACGCTACCAGGTGAGGTTCGAGAACGAGAACACCATGGAACCGGTATCGGCGGGACGGCTGCTCGCGGCGCTACGCAGGGTTGGCAGGGAATTCAACCTCGAGTTCGAATACAAGAAACCCGCCCAGCTCGGTCGGCGCATCAGCAACGACCTGGACGTCATACGGGACGCCGGGTTTGACATCGTCCGGCAGCGCAACGCCCACACCAAGAACTTCGAGTATTGGATCAGCGCGAACAGGGGGAAATGAAGGAGAACTGGAGAGTTATGCCTGTAATAGACGACGTTGCAGCAAGGTCTGCATATCGCGGCGGCCGTCGGCAATCACCATGACATAAACATTTTCGGCCATGACTCGATAGATGATGCGGTAGGGTTTGAAAAAAATCTCACGGTACTCGCGAAGCCCGATGGCCAGCAGTTCTTTTGGATAGGCTCCTCGCTCCGGGTTCTCGGAGAGGCTCGAAAAGGCCTTCTCTATTTGATCGAGAACGTAATCCGCTTTTCCCGGCGCGTCGTGGGATGCAATGTAGTCGTACAACTCCTCCAAATCCCGTGACGCATCGTCGGTCAGAAATATCTGGAAGGTCATCAGCGACTCTTGCTCCGGTCGCGAAGCCGCTGGATGACATCACCGGCGGGCTGGACTTTGCCTTCCTCGATCTGACGCGAGCCGAGCGCGAGGATCTTCAGAAGGGCCATGGTCTCCTGGGTTTGCTCATAGCTTTCGATGTCCTGCATCACGACCTTGGCTTCGCCATTCTGAGTGATGACCAGGGGTTCACCTTGCCCTGACATATTGCGCACGATTTCTGCGGCATGGGCTTTCAGGTAACTGATCGGTTTGATTTGGCTCGATAGCTTCATATCCATCCTCCTTTGCATGACCAAATATAGTCCGAAAACAGGTCAACTGTCAATCTGAAACGCTCCGAGTCGCCACCGTGGTGGCTTGGAAAATCATCCAGGACGCTCTCGGGCGTCCTTTTCTTTTGCGGTGGTGCGGTGATCACCGCTGTCTCTCGCGGTGGATGACCACCGCACGCCAAACCCTTGCCAAACAAGGCGTTCATGGCCTTTGCGGTGGATGCGGTGGCAAATCCAGAGGTCTCACCCCCTATGGGCTGGATTATTTTTTCGATTCACCGACCCAGCGTCCCCCACCAGGGAAATTCCGGACCAGCGTGAGAGACATTCCCCAAATACCACCGCAACCACCGCACTCTATCTTCTCTTTCTTCATAACTATCTAAAAACAAATAACAAACAAAGAACCACCCCCTGCGGTGGGACGAGAAAACCTTCCACCGCACGACCACCGCAGCCACCGCACGTATCCACCGCAGATTCTGCCGGTTTCTCGAAAAACGTTTAGAGACCTCAAAAAACAGTTACAAAACGGCTGCTCGCTAAAAAAACGATTACAAGCGAAAGCATCGGTCCGCCGTCACCTGGCCATGGGCTCCGGTAAGTAACGGGAAAAGCGATTAACCCGTATTTCTGGAGCCTGAAGCCATGAGCCTTCTGAAAACCATGATCAAGCACACCGCTGGAGGACAGGACGCCTCGGCAGGATGTGAAACCCCATCATTACCACCGCAACCACCGCAGCCCGCCATCTATGTCTCCACCGGGCTCGACGTCCACGAGATCGAGGACGCCAGTGACTGGCCTGAAGACCGGGAGGTCAACGGCACGCTGTGTCGCCGTCTGTCGCCTGAATACTTTGCCTGGCTACGTTCCCGCATGCTCACGGCCCAAGCCGCGCACAAGGCCGGAAAGCTCCCCGACGATGCCTGGAACACGCTACGGCAGAGGTTCAACGCCCTGCAGGAGCTGGCCATCCGGGAGTTCGGCAAGGATAGCCTGCAGGAGATCCTGCACTCCTTTTCTCCGAAGAACTACCGGCCACCCGCGCTTCGTCCCGAGCCACAGGAGAAACCCGTCGAAGTTCCCAGAAAGGACTGGATTTATCCCGGGAACCAAGCTTGGAAATGTAAGCAGCCGGTGACTTCCCAGGCTGTCGCCAAGGTCGACACCATCCGTGAGGAGGCCATGGCCAAGGGCTGGTCCGAGGTACGCCTCTATCAGAACCAGGGCCGGTTCCGGTTTCCCTGCGGCGAGGACTACGGTCTGGTCTGCTTCGTCGATGGCGATCAGGAGATTGGCGAGGTCACCGAGCGTTCTATCGAAATTATCCACGGGCCGAAGTCCGGGCGTCCCAGCACGCTGCGGTTCTACAACCCGGACGTGCCGCAGCCGTGGATGAAGAAAGTGGAGGATTGAGCCGTGAAGAAAAAGAAACGCTACGCCAACGCCAAGGATGTCCTGCCCGAGGAACTCTTCGAGCAGATCCAGAAGCACTACACCGGAATTCTCTGGGTCCCGGCACCGAGCCGGTTTTACCAGGAGCGCCGCGACCTGGTGCTTGCCCTTCATCTGCAGGGGATCAGCAGCCAGGAGATCTCCAACCTCGCCGGAGTGACCACCCGCCGTGTCAACCAGATCATCGCCGCCGAACGAAAACAGGACCGGGACCGACAGTTGGCCGCCGTTTCCGGTAAGTAACCCCTGAACCGGCGGGAGCGCGTTTGGAGGCTAAATCGGCCTCCCGCCCCGCATCCCGGCTTGGGAAAACAATATTCGGCAGGATTTCCACGTGGCACTGAACAAACCGGACAAAGAGACGCTGGACCGCTGGCACCGCAACGAGGGCAAGACCGAACCGCCCCGGCGCGGGCCTGGTGCGCCCGAGGGCAATCAGAACCGGCTGCGTCACGGCATCTTTGCCGACCGCTGCCTGACGCCGGAAGAGAAGATCATGTTTGACGCCATCATCGACCGCCTCAACCAGGACTTCGAGTTCAACAAGTCCAGCGACTTCCTGCAGGTGGAGCTGGTGGGCGTCTACTCGGTGAAGCTGGTCCGCGCCCAGATCGAAGGGAACACGGACGCCGCCGAAAAACTCGACCGGATGATCCGCTGCCACATGAAGGATCTCAAGACCACCAAGATCGCCCGCGAGGGTGAGGAGCCGAAAGGCCCTCAGACCTCTCCGGCGGAATGGGCGGCCGCGCTGCTCGAGAAGGTGGCCGAGGCCGCCAACGCCCCAGCCACGAAAACCTCCGGCCGCAAGAAACGCGGAAAGAATTGCGGATAACACCATGGAGGGCTTTTCCGATGACCCCGGCACACGGCGACTTGCGGCAGACAGCTTCACCAGGAATTGCGGATAAGACGTGTTCCTTGCACTTTCGGAATCGGCATTCTTCGGCCGCCGATCATCATTTCCACTCCTCTATTTCTTCCTGCAGCTCTCGATATCCGCTTGGCATGTGTGCGCATAAGCCGAGCCGCATAAGCCAAGCAGATATTGGCATGTTCACGCCGGGGCTCTCTCACACAACCCAAGTAAATATGGGCATGTCGAGCCCCAGGCAGAACCGGCCAGGCCCCGCAAACAGCCATTCCTTCGGCAGCGGCCCCCACATAAGCCAAGCAGATATTGCCATGTGTGTTCCGCGCCCGGAGCGCACAAGCCAAGCAGTTATAGCGATGTGCGGCCGACAGACAGAAAAGGAGAAATTCCGGTCAATCGATATTTCCCGCGCCGCCCGGGAGGCCGAGAACCATCGTCATGATCATTCATCATCGGCGGATGTGTTCTTCTGCGGGCTCTGTCATTCACTGTCTTCGATACTGTCTTCCCCAACGAAAACAGGAGCAGCCGAGGCCGCTCCCATCGTCGGGTCCGGAAGGATCAGAGGCGTTCGAGGGCTTCCTCGAGCTGGCCGTCCACGAGGTGGGTGTAGATCTGGGTGGTGGACACGTCCCGATGCCCCAAGGCCCGCTGCACCACGAGTAGGTCGTTGGTCGCGCCGTAGAGGTGGGTGGCGAAGGTATGCCGCAGCCCGTGCGGCGTCAGTTCCTTTTCGATCCCGGCTTTCCGCAGCCAGTGAGCGAGCCGGTTGGCAATCTGCCGCTGGCAGAGCCTGCCGTCCCGGTTCGACAGGAACAAGGCTTCCATTTCCGGGCGGCCGTGTCGACGGCGCTCGGCCAGGTAACGGCGCAGCAATGTGCGGAGGTCGGTCTTGATGAACTTGACCTGCGGCACATTCCCCTTGGCCCGCACCCGCAGATGCTTGGCGTCGAGGTCGATGTCTTCCATGTCGAGCGCGGCCAGCTCGCCAAGCCTGATCCCGGTGCCCAGCAGCACCTCGATCATGGCGCGGTCGCGCAGCGCGGAGAAGTCGGTCCGTCCCTTGAGTTCCTTGAGCAGTCGTTTCTTTTCGGCGGTGGTCAGGAACACCGGCAGCTTTCTCGGCAGCCGATGCATGCGGATGGACCGGGCCGGATTGTCATCGACCACGCCAGCCTCGGAGGCCCAGGCGAAAAAGGCCCGCACCGCCGCCTTCATCCGATGGAGCGAGGCCGCCGAGCGTGGGCCGCGCTTACTCTCGGTGACAGCCTCGGCGGAGAACACCTGGTCGAGGAGCCCGGCCGTGACCGCCCGGCAGGCGATGCCCGGGGCCAGCTCCCCGGCCACGCGGGCCACCAGGGCGAGGTCCCGGCGGTATGCGGCTATGGTCGCCGGGGAGCGTCCTTCGGCCGACAGGCGGGCACAGAACGCCTCTATCGCGCCCGTCAGGTCGAGGTCAGCCGTTCGGTTGCTCATCGCTGGACTCCTTCACTCGGCTGTGGCCCATGGGCGTGCTCTTGGGCAGCGGCAGCTCCTCGATGCGCCCCGACTCCCTGGCCCAGACCATCATCATGCGGAACACCCGGACGGTCTTGGCGACGGTGCGTTCGGCTCGCTCCTTGCCGTCGGGGAGTTTGAGCAGCAGGTCGGACTTGTAGAACTTGCCGACCTGGGGAAGCCGGATCTCTGCGAGCTGGCGATCCGCGCCGAAGAAGGACTCAACCACGTCGAGGTCCTTTCGGTAGGTGTAGAGGGTCCGCTCTTTCTTTCCGGATTCCCGCAGGTAGCCGATGAAAGCCTCGGCGGCTTGATGCACGGTGCATTCGGTCATGTCGATGTCTCCTTTGTTGGTGGCCCGGTGTGTTCAGGACAGGAACTCGTCCAGCTCCCGCAGCAGTTCCTCGACGTGGCCGAGGGAGCCGACGCTCGCCCAGGTGATGTCCGGCTGCTTCGCGTCCGCTTCGAGCTTGCCGCGAATGCCCTCTATCAGGCGGGCGATGTTCTCCTGCTTTTCTCGGTACGCCTTGAGTGCCTGCTGGCGGTTTCTGTCGTAGGTCATGGCCTGCCTCCGGTTCCGTTTTCGTGGATGCGGGACCATCCCGCGTCACATCCAATGACGCTTCTATTTCGTTGGAAATCAAGTGTTTGCAGAGATCTTTCTGCATGTGCCCAAAACCCATAACCCAAAGGAGATCAACATGTTGAAGAAGACCATCGGATGGACCATCCCGCTGGCCCTGGCCGGAATCATGACCGGCTGCGCCACCTACCGGCCACCGGCCCAGATCCAATCGGCGGTGGCCATCGTCAACCGCCACACGCCCGAGTACGTGACCGAGGCCAACAAGGCGCTGCGCGAGGTCGGCCACCCGGACGCCGAGCGCCTGACCGGAGTCGGTCTGCGCCTGCAGACCGCCGTGGACGCCCTTGACCAGTGGGCCAACGGCGCGAACCAGGAGGCAGGCCAATGAAAGAGATTCTTCAGGAGAACAGCGATGCCGTTCGCCAGGCCGGTGAGGCCCTGGTTGAAATCGGCACCGAGCTGGCGGCGGGACGGATCGAGAACGCCCTCGGCCGTCTGGAAGCGGCCCAGCAGCAGTACCTGGCTTGGGCGGAGTTGGACCAGGCCATCATCGACATTCAGGAGGCTGTCCACGACCGGAAGAACACCCTGGCCGTGCAGCAGATCCTGACGGAACTGGTGGGCACCATCCTCGGCAGCGCCTTGAGGACGGGAATGCACTGATGGCGGTAACCGACAAGGAGCGCAAACTCGCGGCGACCCTGAGCGATCCCGTGTTGTGGGGGCAAGCCTACCTCTACAACCGGGATGGCTCAGGCCGCGACTATTGGCCGCATCAGGTGGAGGACCTGCGCTGCCCGGCCAAGAACATCATCCACCTCGACGGCCGGGACGTAGGCAAGTCCATCGTGCTCTCGACCGACGCGCTCCATTACGCCTTCACCACGCGAGGCGGCCAGGGCCTCATCGCGGCTCCGCACCAGGGGCATCTCGACACCATCATCGAGGAGATCGAGTTCCAGCTCGACACCAACCCGGATCTGATGAACAGCATCGCCCTGACCAAGTACGGCAAGCCCAAGATCCACCGCAAACCCTACTTCCGGCTGGAGTTCACCAACGGTTCGGTGCTCTATTTCCGCCCGGCCGGGGCTTATGGCGACGCCTTCCGGTCCCTGCACGTGGGCCGCGTCTGGGTCGATGAAGGAGCCTGGCTGACCGAACGGGCCTGGAAGGCGCTGCGCCAATGCCTCAAGGCCGGGGGGACGCTACGCATCTACTCCACTCCCAACGGCCTGCGCGACACCACCTATTACCGGCTCACCTCGTCGGATCAGTTCCATGTGTTCCGCTGGCCGTCCTGGCTCAACCCTCTGTGGACCGAGGATCGTGAGTCTGAACTGATGGAGTTCTACGGCGGTCGCGACAGCTCCGGCTGGCAGCACGAGGTGGCCGGTGAACACGGCAAGCCCTCCTATGGGGCCTTCAATGTCGAACAGTTCAACCTCTGTCGGCAGGATCTGCTGGAGTACCAGAAGATCGTCATCACCGATTCCGAGCTGCGCGATTGCGACACCGAGGAAGCGGCCCACGACCGGCTGGAGATGCTGCTCAACCTCACGCCCCGCAGCGGGCAGTTCTGGGTTGGCGGCGACCTGGGCTACACCAACGACCCCACCGAGATCGTCGTATTCCAGGAGACGGAGATCGGCGAGCGGACGCTGTTGAAGATGATCCTGCGCGTCCATCTCGAACACGTTTCCTATCCGCACATCGCCCAGATCATCGCGCTGCTGGAGCGTTACTACACCCCGGCGGGCATCGGCGTGGACAACGGCGGAAACGGTCTGGCTGTGGTTCAGGAATTGCTCACCCTGGACAAGTACAAAGGGCTGGAGCTGGAAGGCAGGCTCAAGGGATACGACTTCGGCGGCATGACCCGGCTGGCGGTGCGGGACGGCAAGGAAATCAAGAAGCGGACCAAGGAGCTGATGACCAGCCTCATCAACGGAGCCCTGCAGCGCAAGCAGCTCATTTTCCCCTCGGACGACCTGGAGGTGGAAGACCAGTTCACCACCCACACCTACACACTGCGGGACGGCAAGATCATCTATTCCAAGGGTAACGACCACATCATCGACGCGGTGCGCTGTGCCATGCTGATCAGGGAGGAAGGCAACCTCGACCCGGTCGGCGAAGAGGTGGTTTCGCTCAAGCCGGTGCTCACAAATCCGGTCTTCATCTGACCGCATCCTCCGACGCTTTCCAACCCTCTCCGGTAAGTAACCGGCATCGAGCCGGGTTCGGCCCACACGGGCCGGATGTGCGGCTGTCATGGCCGAAACTACCGAGAGGATCACGTGGAAAGCACCGCCCATCAGGACGAACAACCCGAAAGCCTGGACACCACCGGCTTTGTCATCGCGCCGCTGGCCGCAGCGGCCGCGCTCGACTCGGCCGCCTTCAGCAAGGTCAACGCTACCGAGGCTATTCCGGCCACCTGGGAAGAACGCGCCCGTAAGGCCTGGGAATACTATGTCGAGGAGCCGCTGGTGAAGAACTGCGTCAACTCCTGGCGCACCTTCGCCGTGGGCGACGAGATCAAAATCACCAGCGATGACGAGACCCTCAAGGAGCAGGCTCTGGAGGCCGCCTGGCGGTTGAACATCACGCAATTCATCAAGGACATGGTTCTTCAGCTCCTGGTGAAAGGCGACGCCATCGGCTTCAAGCGCTTCACCAAGTCCGGCCAGGACATCGAGGAGCTGGTCTGCGTCAACCCGGTCTCGGTCAAGGTCAAATACGCCCAGGGCGAACTGATCGAGGCCCGGCAATTTCCCGAGGACACACCCGGCGGCGGGGAATCCATACCGCTGCCCGTCGAACAGGTGGTCCACCTCAAATGGGATGCTCCAGCCTTCTCGCCCCGGGGCAACTCCCTCGTGCTTCCCGCCTTTCAAGCCATCGAACTGCTGCGCGACTACCGCCGGGCCGAACAGGCCATCGCCAAGCGCTGGGCCACGCCGTTCCGCCTGCTCAAGGTGGGCGGCGCGTTCGGCCAGAAGATGGTGATGCCGGACCAGCGGATGCTCGAACAGGTCCGCGACATGGTCAACAAGATGGACATGAAAAGCGGCCTGGTGGTCCCGTTCTACGTCAATGTCGAAACCCACGGTACCGATGGCCAAGTCCTCAACGTCGAGGACAAGGTCAAGGAGGTGAAGGAAGACATTGTGGTGGCCCTGGGTTTGTCACGTTCGCTGGTGACCGGCGACGGTCCGAATTTCGCCACCGCCTCGGTGAGCATGCAGAAGATGATGGTCATGATCCGCGAGATCAAACAGGCCGCACGCAAGCTCCTCGACTGGGTGTTCGACGACTGGATGGAGCTGAACGGCCATGGCGACAAAAGCATCCAGTTCATCTTCAACGACCTCGACCCCAGCGACGCGGTCGATTTCAAGAAGCTCCTCATCGAACTCTACGACCGCAAGCTCATCAGCCGCTCCAGCCTTCAGCTCAAGATGGACCTGGACCCGGACATCGAGGCTGCCAACCGCGAGACCGAACGCAAGCAGATCGACCTGATGGACGAGAAGCAGGTGAAGCCGGTGGTGGATATGGTCGTCTCCGGCATCCTCAGCGTGCCTCGCGCCAGGAAGATGCTTCAGATTCCTGCCGAGGACGATGAACCAACGGCGGAGGCGGCATTGGTCTGGTCGGGCGACCTGGAGTCCACCGGCATTGCTGCCGTGTGCGACGAGTGCAGCCACTTCATTGCTGACACCAACCACTGCCGGGTCCACAACAGCGAGCGCACCTTCGACGCCCCGGCCTGTCGTTTCATCGACCGCCGGGAGCCCCGCTGATGCCATCGGACCTCAAGCAGCGCATCCAGGCGGCCACCCTGAAGAGTCTGACGGCCCGCAACCGCTACAACGACCAGGTCACGGCCCAGCTCACCCAGGCGCTGAAACAGGCCGAAGACGAGGTCGCCCGCGCCATCCTCCAGTACCGCTCCCTCGGCTCCCTGCCGGACAACAAGCTCGCCGCCCTCAAGGGGCTGGAAAAGCTCCAGCTCGAACTCGAGGACACCATGAAACGGCTCAAACGGGAGCAGACCCTGGTCTTTCGCAAGACGACCAAGGAATCCTTCAAGCTCGGCATCCAGCAGGGAATCGGAGAGCTCGCCGATGCGGCGCTGCCGTTCTACGCCGACCTGAAGCCAGATGGCATCGACAAGCTGGCCACCAAGGTGTTCACCATCGTCGACACCAATGCCCTCGACTTCATGGCGCAGTACAACCTTACCCTTGCCGGTGACGTTAACCGCGAACTCTCAGACGGTATCAAGCGCACCATCCTGAACGGTGTCGCCACGGGCAAGGGAGCCGACGACATCGTCCGGGACATGGGCAAGGTGATCATCGACAAGGACTCCTTTCGCCAGGCCGGAAGCCGGGTGTTCAGCAAGGCCCAGTACCGCATGGAGATGATCGCCCGCACCGAGGTCCTCCGCGCCCACAACATGGGCAGGCTCAAGTTCCACGAGCGGGTCGGCATCCAGAAATTGGAATGGCTGGCCATGGAGGACGAGCGCATGTGCCCGGTCTGCGGCGGCCTGGACGGCAAGACCTTTCCCATCGACAAGTTCCCGCAGCAACCCGCGCATCCGCACTGCCGCTGCACCAATATCGTGGCGTGGCCGATGACCGTCTGCGGCAGCGAGATGGTCGCCAAGGCCGCCGCCCAGGCATCGCAGGGGGACGCCTGCATTCTCCCGCCCCATGTGCTGGAAGGCATGGCCGACGCCCAGGCCAAGGAGAACGCCAAGCTCAAGAGCGCCTTTGAAAACGGCGACATCGCCGACCTCGGTTCGCTGACGGTCAAACAGCTCCAGAGCCTGGCGAAACAGAACGGCGTGGCCATCGCCCGGACCAAGGCCGATTTCATCAAGCTGCTCGATCTGGCCGAACCCGGGATCGATCACGGCGACCTGGCCGGAGCGGCGCTCAGCGCCAAGCTCAAGGAACATAAGATCGGCCTGCTGCGGACCAAGGAAGAACTGGTCGAGCTGCTGGGACTGAAGCAGGCGGAACTCAAACAGGCCAAGCTGCTCGCCGCCCAGATGGCGAAGATCCCTCCCGCCGAGGGGCTGGAGGGCATGACCGCCCAGCAGCTCAAGGAGATGGCAAAGGAGAACGGCATCTCCCTCAACATGACCAAACAGGAGACCATCGAGCTGCTGGACAAGCTGGAACCCGGCGTGGACCACAGCGGCCTGATGGGCAAGGAACTCGCGGCGGCCAAACAGAAGCACGGCATCGGCATCCTCAAGAACAAGCAGCAGCTCGTCGAGGCGCTGCAGAAAAAGGCCGGTGCCGACATGGCCGAGTCGGTCAAGAAAAAGGCGGTCGACGAGGCCAAGCAGAAGCTGATCCTGAAACAGAAAACGGCCCTCGAAGACGCCGCCAAGGCCGTGGTCGTTCCCGACACGCCGACCGGCTACAAGGATTTCCTCGACGCGATTGCCAAGGCGGAACAGGCGGTTTCCGGCGGCACCGATCTGCCCCAGGATCTGCTTGCGGCCCACAGCAAGGAAATCGCCCTCAAGAAACAGCTCTTCCAGGATCAGGTCGGCAAACTGAAATCGGCAGAGCTCAAGACGCTCGCCAAGGAGACCAAGGTCCAGTATTGGCAGTGGGCCAACAAAGACGAGCTGACCACGCTCTTCACCGAGACCGACCCGGCGAAAATCAAGGCGGTTCAGGCCAGCATCGACGCCAAGCACGCGGCCTGGGCCGAAAAACATGGCGGCAAAAAGAAAACCTTACCGGCCAAGCCCGCCACGCCGAAGAAAGAGCCACCGAAACCGGCTCCACAACCGAGCCCGGTCAAGCCGCCCGAGCCCAAGATCGTCAAGAAAGGCGCGGAGTTCACCACCGTCGATACCGCATGGCAGCAGAAGGGTCAGCCGTCAAAATTCAAGAAAACCGGCAAGGCCGCTGTCGGCGGCGCACATGAAAAGGAGTTCTGGACCGATGAAAACGGCGACAAATGGCTGTTCAAGCCCATTGGCCGCAAGGATGACGAGTTCATCGCCTTCGGAGAGGAAGCCGCCTACAAGATCGGCCGCCTGATCGACCCCCATTCCATCGAGGTGCGCACCATCCAGTTGAACGGCCGCACCGGCTCCATCCAGAAATGGCGTACCGATCTGCGGGACGACTTCGATTTTCGCAATATCCTGCCCCAGGATCTGACCACCATCGAACTGGAGCAGATCCAGCGCGAGCATGTGGTCGACTGGCTGATCGCCAACCACGACGGACACTCCAAGCAATTCATCCGCGCCCGGGACGGTCGCGTCTACGGCATCGACAAAGGCCAGGCCTTCAAGTTTCTGGGCCAGGACAAGCTCTCGCTCGACTATCACCCCAACGGCGTCTGCGGCGAGGAAGAGCCGTTTTACAACAAGGTCTTCCGGGCGGCCAAGGAAGGCAAGGTACGGGTCGATCCGAACGCGACCCTTCGCTACATCCAGGAAGTCGAAAAGATTGCCGACGAGGATTACCTCGATCTGTTGCGGCCCTACGCCGAGGGACGGTTTTCCAAGGACCCGGCCGGGCTGCGGTATTTCTACGATCAAGCCCTGGATCGGAAACACAATCTCCGGCGGGACTTCGAGGGCTATTACGCCGATGTGCTGGGGGATCGGGGCTTCCGTTTCGACAAGCTGAGCGCCGCCACCGGCAAGAAAAAGCTGCTCTCCTCCGCCGAAGAGACCCTGGTCGAAGAGGCCCGCAAACTCGGCTGGCAGGGCAAGACGCTGCCCTTCGACAGCGGCGACGTGGAGGACCAGAACGCGCTGATCTTCACCGAGAGCTTCAAGGGGAAGAAGCGCACCGTGGTCAAGATGAAGATCCGGCCGGACACCGACCGCCGCATCGACGAGGTGCTGCGCAGGTATGTGCAGACGGCGGCCGGGGAAAAGGGACAACCGCTGGTCGAAGACAGCTTCTTTCCGACGATTCTGGACGCCGTCAAAAACGTCAACTTCCACGTGGGCGACGGCAAGTACAACCGGACCAAGATCGACAAGGCCCTGCGCCTGCGCAAGAAACTGGAGACCCTGCAAAAGAGCGCCGACCCCAAGGTCAAGGAGATGGCGGACCACTATCTGAAATGGGTCAAGGAGATCGAAGAGTCCGTCGACTGGGACCGGGCCACCAACGGCGTATTCGATCAGTACTTGCCCAAGCTCGACGCGCAGAAACCCAAGGAGAAACCGCCGTTTAAGGTGGAACGTGGCAAGGTGACCCATACCAAGCGCAGGATCGGTTCCGGCACCATCACTGTCGAGGCCGACGACATCGACAACCGGACGCTGTTCAATCACAACTCCCGCATGCAGGACGGACACCAGTACACCGTTACCTTCGAGGACGGCACCCGGGTCCGCTATCGCCCCTGGTCGGACACCAACCTCTATGCCCAGCGCGGCGAGCTGGAAATGATCCTGGACGGCGACGCCACCCCTGGACGGGTCGAGGCGATGCTGGAAAAGCTCGAACAGCTTGGGATCGATACCCGGGTGGCCACGGCGGAAAACGCCGAGCAGATGTATCTCGAAAAGCTCGCCTACATCCGCAAGACCGACAAGAGCGCCGACTACAAACGGCTGCAGAAATCCCTCGACGACCGCAATGCCACCACCACCGAGCGGGTCCAGGCTCTGCGCGGCTATTGGCAAAAGGAACTGGGAGTTCAGGACATCACCCAGCTTTCCGGATACAACCCGCTGGGCGAATACCAGGCGGGTTTTCTGGACCGCGACGCCAAGGGCGGATACCGGCACCAGTTCCGGTTCGACATCACCGAGGAGGACCTGGAAAAACAGATGAAGGGCTACTCGCTGGTCCACGATCTGACCAACGGTGAGAGCATGTCCGGCTTCATCGACTTGATCATGGAGAACAACGGAGCCATGGTCAGCACGGTCGAGAAGATGCGCATGGGCGTGGCTCCGGGCGGAATGTCCCCGGTGGCCGACATGCAGACCGGCGGCGCGAGCTATTTCTTCACCCGAATCAAGAAGCAACCGGCCAGCGATGCCTCACCGGCCCTCTACTTCAAGAAACAGATGCTGCGGCGCATGGACGCCATCAGCTATGACCATGACGCCTACGGCAAGGTGATCGACGACTACGTGCAGCGCAACCGGGGAGCCAGCATCGATGATTGGAAGCGGTTCTCGCAGCGCCATGGCAACGAAACCATCTTCAAATACTCGGTGACGCTGCTGGACAACATCGAGTTCATCGTGGCCAGAAGCGACAACGAACGCCGGGAGATCATCCAGAGTTTCACCCGGCGTGGCATCAAGAAACTGCCCGACGGGCGCAAGGTGGAGGACATCGTCCATACCTCGCAAAGCTGGAGCAAACGCAAACAATGACCATGAAAGACTTTATCGAACAGGAGAAACGGCGGCTGCAGGAATCGCTGCACTGGTTCAACAGCCGGGGCAGCCGCATGACGGTCAGAGAATCCGGGGACCTCTTTCTGGATACCCTGGTGGACAGCTTCACTGTCACCCGGATCGCACCCCATTTCGACGCTGCTGGCAACCATCTGCGCACCGATTTCTGGCTGTTGTGGAAGGCGCTCGGTTACGACGAGGGCTTCCAGCACGCCCACACCATCAAGGTGGTGGATGTCCGGGTCGAAGACACCCTGACAGCCGAACATGACGGTAAGAAGGCCGAAGGGTGGCTGATTGTCGATCTGACCGACGACCTGGGCCGCATTCACCATGTCGAAATGATCGAGCCGGTCTCGGAGCCCGAACTCGCGGCGGACTGGCAACGCTGGATCTCCTACAGGAAGAAAAACGCCGAAAGATTCCACCGGCTCGACGCCCAGCTTCTGGCCGAGCATCTCCGGATCGCGGAGGACTGGTCATGAAACTGCGCTATATGATCGACTCGATAATGGCCGACCGGGAGGCCGCCGTCCCGGAATACGTGCCCGTGGGCGTCTGGGTTCAGGGACCGGGTCCCGGTCTGGATGTGGAGATGTACTACCTCGACCGGGGACCGAACGGGCTTACCGACCGCAAGGATGAGGCTGCCTGGGTGGTCAACCGTCTGGTCGAGGCCGGGGCCACCTCGCTTCCGGCGGATTTTCTCGAATACCACCGGCTGTCCCGTTCTCCCTACGACGGGGTCTTTTCCGAGATCTCAGAGAGCGACGAATACCCTTCCATCGACGCCTGCGGCAAGGCCGTTCTGGCCCGGCTGAACCCCGTCCGCTGAAATTCGCCGTCACCCTCCGACACATCGCCGACGCTTCCGGTAAGTAACCGCTGAACGCTCCCCGCAGGTCGCGGAGAGCACAGCAAACTGACCGGAGACGCTGATGGAACTGTTCGCCACAGACCTGGAAAGGCTGGCGTTTCTACTGGAGGCCGATGCGGCGCTGACTCTCGATCCCGACACGCTCGGGTCCGAGGCCGCCGAACAGTCCGCTCCTGAAGAGCTCCCTCCCGAGAAGCGCCCCAAGTACATCACCAACTACATCGGCAGTAAGCAGAAGCTCGTCGACTGGATCTGGAAGCATACCCCGGAAGGCGCTGGCACGGTGCTGGATGCCTTTTCGGGGTCTGCGGTCGTGGCCTACATGTACAAGACCAAGGGCCTCCAGGTCATCGCCAACGACCGGCTCCGCTACTGCCACCATGCCGCCAAGGCGATCATCGAGAACAACTCGGTTCGCCTGAGCGAGGACGAGATCGAGGCACTCCTGGCCGACAACGCCAAGGCGGGCAGCTTCGTTCAGGACAACTTCAAGGGCATCTTCTTCGCCAAGGGCGTCCATGCGCTGATCGACACCATCCGCGCCAACTGCGACAAGCTCTCCGGCTTCAAGAAAGACATCGCCCTGTTCGGCCTCGGCAAAACCTGCATGAGCGGCAAGGGTGGCTTCGGCCACTTCTCGTCGTCCACCGATTATGGCCGCCGCCAGGACACCCCTGACGAGTTCAAGGATCGTCTGCGCAAGAACCTGCAGCGTATCAACGCCCTGGTCTTCGACAACGACAAGGAGAACAAGGCATACCGGCAGGACATCAACGACCTGCTGCCGAAAGCCAAGGCGGATCTGGCCTACTTCGATCCGCCCTACGCCACCGAGTTTTCGACCACCAACTACGAGCGGGCCTACCACTTCGTGGAGGGGCTCATGACCTATTGGGAAGGGCTCGAAATCAAGGCCGACACCAAGGTCAAGTATTACGAGACCGACCACAAGACCGTCACCAAGGCCAACGCCAACGAGTTCTTCCAGACCTTTCTCGGTAATGCAAAGCACATCCCGCACTGGCTGATTTCCTACCGCGATCACGCCTATCCCAACGAGCAGGAGATGAAGCGGATCATCGGCTCCTTCGGCAAGCAGAGCCGGATGAAGTCCAAGGATCACCACTACGCCATCACCTCCAAGCACGGCGAGGCATCCAACGCCAAGGAGCGTCTGTTCGTATGCGCTCCCGGGGCCAAGGTCAGCGCCGAGCGGGAGGAAAAACCCTTTCCGATGGCCGCCGCCGCGAACTTCCACACCAGCATCCCCGTGGATATCCGGCTGGGCGAAGGCGAACGCCTCGCGACCGAGGCCATGGATGTCGGCTCGGCGGGCGACCCCCAGTTCAGCTTCGTGCTCTGCCGCACCGGGACCAACAAGAACGGCGACCACTTCACCGCCGAGGAGTTGTCCGGTCGGCACATGACGGCCGTGAACAAGAAGGTCGATCTGCAGCATTCGCAGGAGTTCAACGACATCGTCGGCGGCATCGTCGCCGCCGACTACCTGGAGGACGACAACGGCGGCCGCGTGGAATGCGTCGGCGAGCTTTACGTCCACGACACCCCGGCCGCCCGGCTGGCCTACAAGCTGATGAAGCGCGGGATCATCTCCCAGGTCTCCATGGAATGCGACTACCAGGAGGGCGAATGCTCGGTCTGCCACAAGCGCTTCCAGAACAAGGCCGACTACTGCACCCACCTGCGCAAATTCAAAGGCCGTGATTTCAACGGCCAACCCGTTTTCGAGATTCTGCACGGCGTCACTTTCACCGGACTGGGACTGCTCGACCGCAAAGGCGCGGACGAGAACGCCAGGATTCTGCAGGTGGCGTCCCTTCAGAGCCAGCCCGACCAATCCCAACCCGAAGGAGATTCCACGATGGAAGACAAAACCAAACCTACCGATGACCCGGCCGTCGAAGCGGCCAAGAAGAAACCGGCCCAGCAGGAAGGCGATCCTGCCCGCGTTTCCGACCTGGAAAAGGAAAACCGGCAACTCAAAGCCCAGGTCGCCGAGCTGCAGAAGCGCGTCCAGGAACTGGAAGCCGAACAAAAGGCGGCCGCTTGCCGTTCCCGCGCCAAGAAACTGCTCACCCGGCTGGAGAAGCAGGGGCTCTCCTTTGCGTCCGATGAGGACCGGGAAGCCGAGCTGAAACGCCTGGCCGAACTGTCCGACGAAGCCTTCGCCGCCACCGAGGCCGCTTATGAGCGCCTGCCCAAGTCGGCCAAGGCGGACAAGGACAAGGACAAGGAAGAGAAACCCGCTGACAGCGACCAGGGCGGCAAGCCCGCCGCCAAGGCATCGACGGAAACCCCGCTGCGCAGCGACGCCGGTGTTCGGCCCCACGATGTGGACGACCGCAAGGTGTCGCTCGAGGACCGTCTGCGCGACGGGTTCATGGCCGCTTACCGCAACCGTGTCGGCGAGGACTCTCCCGAACACTCGCAAATCAACGCATAAGGAGGAAACACCATGCCATTCATCAATCCGTGTCACCGCAGCCTCGCCTATGGCGACGGCCACATCCAGGGCGACGGCCAGCTCGGCCAGGTGGTCCGCGTGGTCGGCGACGACCTGTTCGCCGTCAACACCGATCCCACCAAGCGCTCCTTCGGCATCCTGATCAAGGACTACGCCGGTGGCGAAATGCCCGGCATCTACTGTGGCGGCGGCGTCTACGAGACCGACGCCTTCGAAGGGACCGTCGTCGCCGGAGACGACCTGAAAGTTTCGGCGAGCGGTCGCCTGACCAACGGCGTCGCGGCCGGGGAGCACGTCGTCGCCCACGCCATTTCCGTACAGAGCGGCGTCCTCAAATTCAGCCTGCTCGTCTAACCCAAGGAGCCAACGCACATGAAAACCAATCAGTTGAAGATCCATTCCCAGGAATACATGGAAACCATGGCGCGGCTCATGAGCGAGGCTCTCGAGTCGCCCGAAGGCATGCGGGCGCTTGCCGCCGCCATCGCCGCGCCCATCGAACAGGAGATCAAACGCAAGGAGATCTCCTCGCTGCTGCTCACCAAGCACACGCTGCCCAAGGGCGAACGTCCGGTCTATCAGAAGAAGCCGACGGTCAAGGCCCACTGGATCAGCAAGGACGGCGACGCCCAGGAGCAGGAGGTGGGCAAGGACGAGGTCGAGTTCCCCACCAACCGCATCCACTCCAACCCGATGGTGGACGTTTCCGTCCTCAAGAACGGCAACATCGGCACGCTGATGGACATCCAGACCAGCGCCGCCGACGCCATCCGCAAGGAGATGGATCGCCGCACCATCTCGGTGCTCTCCTCGGCCATCCCGGCGGCCAACATCATCGAGGTGACGGGTGGCGAGCTGGTGGAAGACGCCCTGAACGAGGCCATCTCGATCATCGAGGACCTGGAGCTGTCGGTGAAGTACATCGTCATGCGCGGCCGCCGTTTCAACGACATGCGCGGCTGGAACCTCGATCCCCAGACCAAGCTCGAGCTGCGTCAGAAGGGTGTCATCAAAAACTACGGCACCGGCGGCATTCTGTTGACCGCCTCCATGCCGCTGGACGAGATCATCATCGTCCCGGATGAAGAGGTCGGCAAGATGCCGGTGCGCGAAAACCTGAAGACGGAGTCCATCGACCAGAAGACCCGCTTCAAGACTGGCTGGCTGGTGTGGTCCGAAATCGGTCAGGGCATTACCCGCCCCGACATCATGGCCAAGGTCAAACTGGTTCCGTAATCCGGGAGGTGACGTGAGATGAATCGAATCAAGAACATCCGTCCCGGCGTTCTGGTGATCCCCGACGCCGGGCTGAAGCTCAAACCCGGTCAGGTGGTCGAGGTGGAACGCCTCACCAAGCAGATCCAGGCGGCTCTCAAGAACGGCCGCCTGGCCATGGCCGACAAACCGAAGCAGGAACCGCTCGCCCCTCCAGAGCCCGACCAGGACGCGGAACCGGTGGACCTGAGCAAACTCTCCGCCACCGACGCCATCTCCCGGGTCAACGAGGAAGCCAATCCGGAAACCCTCAAAGGCTACATGGACACCGAGAAACGCCGCACGGTGATCGACGCGCTCAAGAGCCGTCTGGAGGGCCTGCAAGGTGCTGCTGAGTGACCTGATCGCCGACCTGCGGCTCGACCTGTCCGATCCGGGCGCATCTCTCTTCGAGGACCAGACTCTGGAGAGATGCGTCCGGAAGGCCGTTTTCCGGGTGAGCCGCGACCTCGACCAATCGCTGACGATCACGGCCGGAGAGATCACCCCCGATCCCACCGGCGAGGTCCGCGAGCTCCTGGTGATCATGGCGCAGATCCACGCCTGCCAGGTCATGCGTTCCGCCACCGCCAACGCCTTCTCTTTTTCCAGCGGCGACAAGCGGGTGGACAAAACCGGCCAGCCCGGCCACTGGGCCAAGCTCGAGGCCGATCTGCTCGCCGACTACCGGCAGCGGCTCACCGAGCTGCGTCCGGCCACCCAGCTCGATCAGGAAGCCTACATCCTGACTCCGAGCGGCCTCGCGCCGGTCATCTACGAACAAGGGATCGATCTAGATGTTGTTGAATGACCGGGAACGCGCCGAAGCCGTGGCCGACGTCGCCCGGCTGATCCTCTCCTCCGGCCAGACAGCACGCGTCCTGCGCGTGGTTCCCGGCGAGCGGCTCTATGGCACCGACGATGCCGAATACGCGGAGATCTCTGTCATCCCCCTCGAACTGAACGAAACCCCGCCGGAGGAGCTGAGTGGCAAGATCGACGCGCTCGCCTGTGTGCTTCCGGATGCCGATGTCCGGGGTGAAGACCGCCTGGCCGCAGACAGGGAAACCTATCGCATACAGAGTGTGGAAGAAGAACACTTCTTCGGCACTGTCACTCACAAGAACCTGCAACTGGTGAAGCTCAATGGGCGTTAGGCGGACCGGTGACTGGGACAAGGCCCGCGCCAAGCTGACCACCGGCATGGGGCCGCGCCTGGCCATGGCCCTGCGTCAGGCCACGATCCGCAACGCCCTTTTTCTGGTGCGCGAGATCCAGCGGGGGATTCGCTCCCAGGCCCCGGGCGGACAGGCCTTCGTGAAACTCGCCGAGAGCACCATCGAGCGCAAAGGCTCCAGCAAGGCGCTCATCGACACCGGCTTTCTCGTCAACTCCATCACCCAAAAAATCATGGCCGACAAGGCGTTCGTCGGCCTGCTGCGTGGCACCGTCAACAAGGACGGGGAAGACATGGTGAACATCGGTGCCGTCATGGAGTACGGAGCCACCATCAAACATCCCAACGGCGCGACCATCGTCATCCCCGCCAGACCCTTTCTGCATCCGGTGATGGAGAAGTACCGCGAGCAGATCCTCCAGAACTATCGCGAGGCGATCCGCTCAGCGCTTTGAGCCTCCGACACATCGCCAGCGCTTCCGGTAAGTAACCAGGCAGAAAACGGAGGCGTCCTTTGAGCACGATACAGACCGTCACAGAAACCCTGATCCGCCTGGCCAAACAGGCCATCCACCCGGACACCGTGCTGGTGTTCCCGGATGACCTGTTCGAGGTCCAGCGAACCCCCAGCGTCATCCTCCAGGGGCCGAAGCTGACGGAAGACCGTTTCCGCCGCAGCCACAGCCGCCTGTTCGAGAAGAATGTCGCGGAGCTGAGTTTCGAGGAGTGCCGGTTTCCCCGGCTCTATCACCTCGATTTCGACCTGGTGGTCACCGTGGACCGGGAGGCCGAACTGCTCGGTTTTCACGAATCGGTGTCGCGGTTCCTCCAGCTTCACCCGGAGATCGCCATCGCCGACCAGGGCAGCTTGAACCTTACCGAACTGGTTCCTCTGGGCGGCCTGGCCCGGGTGAACCTCTCCAACCTCCGGCAAAGCTCCGGACGCATCCGCATCGAATCCTGCCCGGTGTACGACGGCGACCTGCGCGACGGTCGGCTGATCCGGGACCGGACCTTCCAGTTTCACGGCGACGTGACAGAGCAACGAACCATTCAACCGTAAAGGAGAACAACCGTGATCGAGATCAGAAACCTGCAGTTCCAACCCCTGACGTTCAACCTCTCCGGCCAGGGAACCCTCCACCTCGGGCCGCGAGAACGCAAGAGCATCGCCCGCAAGGACCTCTCCGCCGAGATCAAGACCGCCGGAAAACGCGGCCTGGTGCGCATCACCGACCTGACCGGCGGCGTGGAACCGGAGCCGGAAAAGCCCACGGCGACCGATGACGCCGCAGCCGATGAGGCCAAGACCACCAGCAAGCGGAGGAAATAACCATGCCGACCTATCTATCCCCCGGGATTTACACCCGGGAAACGGACTTCAGTTTCTATGTAAAGCAGATCTCGACCTCGTCGGCCGCCATGGTCGGAGTGGCCGAGAAAGGCCCGATCAACAAGCCCGTGCTGGTGACGAGCTGGGAGCAGTTCATCAACCGTTTCGGCTCCTATATCAACGAGAGCTATCTGGCCTACGCCGCCCGGGCGTTTTTCGACAACGGCGGCTCGGTCCTCTACGTCACCCGCATCGCCCATCTCACCGATCCCACCGACCGGGACACCCTGACGGCGCTGAAGTCTTCCATCGTGCTGCAGAACCGGGAGGCGACGCCCGCCGACGCCCTGCGGATCGAGGCCGTGAACGAAGGCGTCTGGGGGGACCGGCTCTCCGTCTCCGTCGAGGACGGCTCCCTCGACCCGGCCAACCATTTCAACCTGGTGGTCCGGCATAAAGGCGATGTGGTCGAGGTGTTCAAGGATCTGAGCATGAACGAGACGCTGCCCAACCATGTGGAGCTGGCGATCAACGACCGTTCGGATTTCATCCTGGTCCAGGATCTGGCAKCCGCGTCGGGAACGCCCGGCGACCGTCCGGCATTGGGCGTGTTCACACTCACCGGCGGTGACAACGGACTGACCGACCTGGCCGATGCCGATTTCATCGGCGATCCCTCGCAGCATACCGGCCTCTATGGCTTTGACGAGATCGACGCCCTGAACCTGCTGATGGTTCCCGGCGTCACCACGGTGCCGGTCATCAACGCCGGAATCGCCTATGCCGAGGTGCGCAAGGATCTGCTGTTCCTCGCCGACACGCCCATGCATCTGGAACCGCTCGAAGCGGTCGACTTCCGCAAGGGACAAGGGATGTACAGCCACGCGGCCTTCAACTCCTCCTACGCGGCGCTCTACTACCCCTGGCTGGAGATCAGCGATCCGGTCAACTCGCGCAAGAAGCTGGTGCCGCCCTGCGGCGCGGTGGCGGGCTGCATCGCCCGCAGCGACCAGAAGACCAACGTCTGGAACGCGCCCGCCGGTATCGACCGGGGCCGCATCTTCAATACGCTCTCCCTGGCCTACAAGACCAGCCGTGGCGAGCGCGATGTGCTCTATCCGGAAGGGATCAACGTCATCGCCGTGTTCCCCGACACCGGCATCAACATCTGGGGCCAGAAGACGCTGCAAAGCCAGCCCTCGGCCGTGGATCGCATCAACGTCCGCCGCCTGATGATGTTCATGGAGGAAGCCATCTCGGAATCCTCCCGCTTCGTGGTGTTCGAGCCGAACCATCCCCAGACCTGGCGTGCCCTCGGCCGCCTGATCAATCCCTTTCTGCAGGACATCAAGGACAAGGGCGGCCTCTACGACTTCGCCTTCCAGTGCGACGAGGAGACCAATACCCCGGCGGTCATCGACCGCAACGAAATGGTGGCCCGCGTGTTCGTCAAGCCGACCAAGACGGCGGAGTTCATCGAGCTGAACTTCATCCTGACCAGCACCGGCGCGGACTTCAAAGAAATCATCTAACGGGAGAACACGGCTATGAGAAGCGGAAATATGCCCAAGAGCCTTTACCAGAACTGGCAGTTCGCCATCGAGGTAAACGGCTTCGACGTGGCCCTGTTCCACAAGGGACAGGAGCCCAAAACAGAATTCGAGGAAGTGGCCTTTGCCCCGGCCGGTTCGATGTTCGACCAGAAGGTGGCGGGGCGGGTCAAGTTCGAGGACATCACCCTCGAGAAAGGCAACCTGCAGGACGGCTCCGACGAGGCGGCCCGCGAATGGATCAAAAAACAGGTGGACGTGAACGCTGTCACCGGCGGCCTTCCGGCCAACTACATGCGCGACATCGACGTTGTCCGATACGACCGCACCGGCAACGAGACCCGTCGCTGGACCCTGCACGGGGCCTGGGTGAAGGCGCTCGAATACGACGAGCTCGAGGGCGGCAACACCGAGAACACCATCGAGAAGCTCACCATCTGCTTCCAATACTGGACCTAAACCGGAGGATCGACCATGTACAGCATTGAACTGCCAAGCGGCACTGAACTCGAGCTCCGGGAGATGACCGGGGCCGAGGAAGAACTGCTCACCAACCAGCGCCTGATCCGTTCCGGAGAGGCGATCAACCAGGTGCTCCGCAACTGTTTTGTCCGGCTGGGCGAGAAGACCGACCCCGATCTTTCCGAGGTGATGAACCTGCTCTCGGGTGACCGGTTGTTCGCCCTGGTCCGCCTGCGCCAGATTTCCCTCGGTGACGAGGTTGAACTGGAGCTGAGCTGCCCGAACAGCGCCTGCCGCATGACCAACTTCGTGACCGTCAATCTCGAGGATCTCAAGGTTACCCTCTACGGCGAGGAGCGCGAGTTCACCTTCAAGCTGCCTGGCTCGAAAAAAACCGTGCGCTTCGGATATCTCGACGGCCACAAGGAAAAGCGTTTGGCCAGCCTGCGCGAGCCCAACATCACCTCGGCCATGCTCATCCGCCTCCTCGACATCGACGGCAAGGCTCCCTCCAAGAAGAGCCTGGCGGAAATGTCGATGCGCGACCGCAACGCGCTGCGGCAGGAGATGTCGCGGGTCGACGCGGGAATCGAGACCTCGGTCGAGACCGAATGCGATGGCTGCGGCACCAAGATCCGCACCCGCCTGGAGGCCGAACCGGCTTTTTTGTTCCCCGGAGTTCGCTTGTAAGCGACGCATTCTTTCTCGCTTACGGCGGACTGCACTGGGGCTGGTCGGAAACCCGCTCGCTGCCGCTCAGGGTCCGGCGTCAGTTCGTCGAGGCCCTCGAGCGGCAGCTTGATTTTGAACGTGAGCAAACGGAACGGCGATAGATGAACGGCGATCTCGGACTGGGCATAGTGGTATCGATGAAGGATGCGTTCTCGCAGAACGCGCAGCGCATCCGTGGCTCCATGATGGACCTCGATTCCACCGTGGCGGATGCCAGCGAGCGGATGACCCGCAATCTGGACCGCATCCAGCAAGGGACCATGATGCTGGGGGCGGGACTGGCCCTGATGGCGATGCCCGCCGCCCTGGTCGCCTCCACCGCCGCGACCCAGAAGGCTCTGGGCGAGCTGGCGTCCCTCGGCGTGCAGGACCTCCGCGCCATCGAGGACGCCGCCGAATCCTTCACCAACCAATGGTCCGGTGCCGACAAGGCCGCTTTCATCACCGCCACCTATGACGTGAAGTCGGCCCTGTCCAATCTCAGCGATGAGGCGGTGGGCGTCTTCACCTCCATGGCCGCCATGACCGCCAAGGCGACCAAGGCCACCACCCAGGAGATGGTCGGCACCTTCACCACGGCCTACGGGATCTTCAAGCCCATCATGGCTGACATGAACGACATGGAATGGGCGACCGCCTTTTCCGGAGCCATGGCGCAGACCGTGGCCTCGTTCAAGACCAACGGCACACAGATGGCCGACGCCATCAAGAACATCGGCGCGGTGGCGGCGGCGAGCAATATTCCGCTGAACGAGCAACTCGCCGTGCTCGGCCAGCTTCAGACCACCATGCCCGGCTCCGAGGCGGGCACGCTGTACAAGGCGTTCATCATGAAGGCGGCCGAGGCCGGTGACGAGCTTGGCCTGTCCTTCACCGACACCAGTGGCCGTCTCAAAGGCGTGGTTCCCATCCTGCAGGAGATCAAGCGCCAGTTCCCCGATCTCTCCAACGCCGCCGCCCAGGTAAAGCTGAAGAAGGCCTTCGGCTCGGACGAGGCGGTCAAGTTCCTGCTGCAGATGTCGGCGGGCATGGAGAGCCTCGAAGGCAATATCCAGTCGGTGGGCCGAGCCATGAAAACCGGCACGGCGGTCACCGAACAGATGGCCGACGCCATGAACCAGGACATCGGAGCCCGGTTCCTGCTCCTGCGCCAGCAGGTGGCCAACCTCAGCGAAATCCTGGGACGCACTCTGCTACCGGTGGTCACGCCGGTGATCAACGGCGTCTCCCGCTTCATTCTGTTCCTGCAACGCATGGCCAAATCGATGCCGGGCGTGACCCGGGTGGTCCTGGGACTGTCCATGGCCCTCGGCACCATTCTGGTCGTGGCCGGAGCCGTCACCGCCGCCGTGGGCATGGTGGGACTCATGCTGCCCGCCATCAAGGCCGGGTTCGTGGCCATCAGCGCTGCGCTCGCCGGAGTGGGTTCTGCGGTCGCGACCTATTTTCTGCCTGTTACCGCGATTATCGCAGGGGTGATCCTTTCGGTGTATTTGCTCAAACGCGCCTGGGAAACCAATTTCGGCGGCATCCAGGACGTCATCACCGGGGCCTGGAACAAGGTCTCGCTGGTGTTCCGGGGGATCAGGGAGCTGGTGGGCTCGCTCAGCGGCGGTGTCGGGCAGATGTCGGCCGAACTGGCCAAAAAGCTCGAATCCGCCGGACTGCTGGGCTTCGTGGTCACCGTCTTCAAAGCCTATTACCGCGTTCGTGAGGCCCTGGCCGGATTGTGGGGCGCTTTCTCCCATGCCTTTGGCCGTATCCGCGCCATCCTCGAACCGACCGTCCGCACCCTGATGAGCGCCTACGCGGCACTGGCCAGCGCGGTCTTTTCGGTGGTGGAGATCTTCGGCGTGGCCGCCAGCGCCACCGACGGCTCGTCCTGGCGCACCTTCGGCACGGTTATCGGCACCGTCGCCGGTGTGCTTCTGCAGGGACTGGCGTTCGCGCTGAAGATCGTGGCCTGGAACCTGTCGCTCATCGTGCGAGCCCTGGCGGTGGTGGTGCGCAGCGTGGTCTGGGTCGGCAAGGCCATCGTCGGGTCACTGGTCGGAGCGACCAAGTTCATCTACAAGTTCCTGTTGCCCGTGCGCATGATCGGCGAGGCCTTCATGGCCGCCGGGAAGATCGTCTATGCGGTCTGGCAGGTGCTGACCGGCGACATCTCCCTGCTGGACGGTCTCAAGGCCATTGGCGGCGCGGTCTACGATTTTCTTGCCACCCCGTTCCGCTGGGCGCGGGATGTGGTGGTCGGTGTCTGGAATTTCATTTCCGGCATCTTCACCTCCATCGGACGCCTGGTGGCCGACGCCGCCGGACATATCGGCCAGGCGATTCTGAATCTGCCGATTATCAGCACTCTGCGTGAGCTGTTTGCCACCGTGCGCTCCTTCTTCGCCGGGGATACTACCTTTTTCGAGGCGGGCAAGAAGCTACTGATCACCCTTGGCGAAGGGATCTGGTCGGCGGTGACCTATCCCTTCACCATGCTTAAGAACGCCCTCGGCAAGCTGCGCAATCTGCTGCCGTTCTCCGATGCCCGCGAGGGACCACTCTCCAGCCTGACCGTCTCCGGTTCCGCGCTGCTCAAGACCCTCGCCGACGGCATGAGCCTTACCCAGTCGCTGCCTGCGAAAGTGTTCGGCTTCGCCGCTCGCGGGATTCTCTCGGCCGCTGCGGGAGCCTGGCAGCAGATCAAGACGGCGGGCGGAAACCTCATGGACGCCGCCTCGGCTCCCTTCCGGATGGCTGGAAAACTCTGGGATGGGTTGACCTCCGGGGCTCAAACCGTCGCGGCCAAGGCCGGGGCCATTTTCGGCGGTCTCAAACAATCCCTGTTTGGCAACACGCCCGAACTGGCGCTCAAGTCGCCCCAGGTCAATACCTGGGACGCGCTGGCCACGGGAGCCGTCAATCTCCGCGACCGGATCGTTGCCACGCTGTCTGCCGTCCCCGGGGCTGTGGGCCGAATCTTTGCCAGTGCCGGTACCGAGGGGCAATCCCTCTGGCAAAGGCTTTCCAGCGGCGCGAGCGCGGGCATTCAGGCGATCAAGGATCGCAGCGCCGGGATCGCCAACGGTTTGCTCTCCTCCGCTCGCGCCATGCTGGGAGTCCAGACCCCGATTCCGCAGGTGGCCGAGCAGAAGCAACCGCTCGGAGCTGCGCCGCCCGCCGAATCGATTGGGCAACGCATCATCGAAAGCGTGCTCAGTCTCGTGCCGCGTCTGGACGAGCGCCTGGTGCCCAAGGCCCTGAGCGCCATGCTGATGCTCCAGCCGGTCATGGCCACGGCCGCGCCGCCTCCGCAACCGATAAACGGCACAGTGCAGACCGTCGCGGCGGCCGTCGAGCCGGTAAGTAAGAGCTATATCCAGCCGTTCGCGGTGGAACCGGCAATGGAAGTCGGAAGTGCCTCTCCGGCTCCGGCCGGGATCGAGCGGCCCATAACGGTCGCTCCGACTCCGATAGCGAAGCCCCTGCAATCCGGACTCGCCGAGACGGTGCCTTCCGAACGGTTGATTGCTCCGGCCCGCACCGCTCCCGCGATACCCCTGCGCGGAGAGGACGCCGGTCCGGGGCTGCGCGAACTGCTGGAATCGCTGCTCTCGCGCCTCGATGGTCTGGCCGACCGCCCGGTGGAACTGAGCGTGACCACCAACATCGATGGCCGGAAGGTGGCCGAGGCCGTCTACAAGGATCTTCGGGAGCGGAAGATCAGAAACTACGAAACACTTTGAGAGGACCGATGAAACGCATCTTTGTCTGCAGCCCGTTCGCGGGTGACATAGCTCGAAACGTGAAGGTCGCCGAGGCGCTTTGCCGACGGGTCATGAGAAACGGTCACGCGCCGTTCGCGCCGCACCTGTTGTATCCAACCTTCACCGATGACAGCGTTCCCGAGCAGCGGGAGACTGGCATCGCCTGCGGCCTGGCCTACATGGAATGTTGCGACGAGGTGTGGGCGTTCACCGGCAACGGCATTTCCAGCGGCATGCGGCTGGAACTCGACCGGGCCGGACAACTGGGCAAGACGATCCTCGAGATCGCCGAGGTGTAAGCAATGGCCTGGGATCAACAGCCCATCAAGGGATATCTGGTGGACGCCGACACGGGAGAGCGGCTTGAATTCCAGTACAACCCCAACTCCATCAGCGACGAGAAGTCGACCGACTACGCGACGATTAAGATCCCCGGCATGAGCCACCCGCGCTACCAGTACGTCGCCGGGGAGCCGCGCCGGATCGCTTTCAAAGTCGAGCTGTTCAAGGGGCCGGTGAAACAGAAGGTCGACTGGCTCCGCTCGCTGCAATATCCGGAACACGCCGGAACCATGCTCAAGAACGCGCCGCACCGTGTGCTGCTGATTTTCGGCGATCTCTACCCAGGCGTGACCTGTATCGTCCGGCAGGTGAAGGCGCGTTTCTTCGGCCTGTTCGACCGGGACAACCTGCTGCCGCAACGCGCCGAGGTGGACATCGTCCTCGAGGAATATGTGGACCGTTCCATCAACTGGTCGGAGGTGCGCTCATGATCGGCCGCAATTCCCGATACGCCCGCTGCCTTCTCTACCGGGACAGCGACGGTACCTCCCTCGGCATGCGCCAGCGCATCGACACCACCCCCAGACACGACGACCGCCTACACACCGTGGTCGAGGGCGACCGCCTGGATCTGCTCGCGCACCGCTATCTGGGTGACGCCAGGCTCTGGTGGATCATCTGCGACTACAACGACCTCTTTTTCCCGTTGGCGCTCGAGCCGGGTCTGGCGCTGCGCATTCCCTCCCGCGAACACGTCCAGATGCGCCTGCTCGACTGAAGCGTCCGACACCTCGCCATGCCTTCCGGTAAGTAAGCAGGGAACTGCGAACCACCGGAGAGACGCATGGATCTGGATACCTTCAAACCGACATTTCTGATTCAGATCGAGGGGCAAGACCTCTCGAAGGACATCACCCAGGAGATCACCTCGTTCGTCTTCACCGACAACGAGGAAGAGCTGGATGTTCTCGAGCTGTCGGTGACCGACCGCAACCTGCAGTTCGTCGACGATCCGCTGTTCCAGGAAGGCAACGAGATCGTGGCCCGCTTCGGCTACGTGGGAAACCTCTCCCCGCGCAAGAAGGCGGTCATCAAGGACATCGATTACGATTTTCCGGAAAATGGTGATCCGACCATCCGCATCAAGGCCTACGACAAGGGCTTCAAACTGGCGGGCAAGGAAAACCAGAAGGTCTGGCAGAAACCCGCTCCCGGCATCCTCTATTCGGAAATCGCCGAACAAGTCGCCGCCGCCAACGGTCTCACGCCGGTGGTCACGGCTACCAAGGGAACCCATCTCCGCGTCACCCAGAGCAACATCTCGGACGCCCAGTTCCTCAAGGAGCTGGCGGAAAAGGCCCGCGACCGCGATGGCGACGGCGTGAGCGGCTATGTCTTCTATATCCAGGACGACGAACTTCATTTCCATCCCCGCGAGCTCGACCAGACACCACTTCTGACCCTCGAATATTTCACCGATACCAAGGGCCTGTTGCGCTCGTTCCGCCCCAGCACCCAATCCCAGGGAGCCAAGGGCGCGGGGGTCGAGACCAAGACGGTCGGCGTCGACCCGCGCAAGAAGGACGTGGTCGAGCACAAGGCCAACAACGCCACCACGCCCGAACGGACGGCCCTGGGCAAGCAGACCTATCTGGTCGACGGCAACACCGGCGAAGGCAGCTTCAAGGAACAGGAGACGGGGCAGATCGTGCCCAGCTTCGACCGTTCCGAAGGCTTTCACGAAGAGCCGCGCCAGGAGCCCGCCCAGGACAGCGCCGAAGGCAAGTTCCGCGAGGCCGAGCTGCGCCAGGTCGAAGCGGACGCCGCCACCATCGGCATTCCCCAGCTACGCGCCAAGAAGAACGTCGAGATCAAGGGCGTGGGACGGAAGTTTTCCGGCATCTACTACTGCCACTCGGTCCGCCACAGCATCAGCGGCGCTGGCTATCTCTGCGAACTCAAACTCAAGAAGAACGCCCTCGGCAAGGGCGCGGGCGACAAGTCCGCCGAGTCCCAGGGCAAACCCAACGACAAGGAGGCCCCGCCCACGCCGCAAAACGAGCCGCCAGCCATGGTGACCATCGACGCGGATTCCGGCGCGGTCACACAAGGAGGCGGCAATGGGTGATCTCAGCAAGAATTTCAACCGTTCGGAATTCGCCTGCAAAGGCACGAACTGCTGCGGCCATTCGGCTGCGGTCCATCCCGACCTGGTCGACGCCCTGCAGACGCTGCGCGACCGCATCGGCAAACCGCTGTCCATCACCAGCGGCTTCCGTTGCAACCGGCACAACAAGGCGGTGGGTGGCGCGGAACAGAGTTTTCACACGCTGGGCATGGCGGTCGACGTGAGCTGTCCCGCAGGCGTTTCGCCCGAGGAACTGGCGGTCATCGCCGAGGAGATTCCACTCTTCCGCGAAGGCGGCATCGGCGTCTATGCCTCCTGGGTCCATCTCGACGTGCGTCAGTCGGGCAAGGCGAGGTGGAGGTCATGAGCGCCGAAGCCAAGACCCTGTTTTCCGGCACCGCGCTGGGTCTCTCCGGGCCGCTTCGGGTGGAGATCCTGCCCAATGGAATGACCGCAAGGCTGACCCAGCCGTTCCGTGTCCGCACCGGCGCTGGCCGCATCATCGAAGTGCCCGCCGGGTTCGAGACCGACTTCGCCTCGGTGCCGCGCCTGTTCTGGCGCGTGGTGCCGCCCTGGGGACGATATTCCCCGGCGGCCGTCGTTCACGACTATCTCTACCACACCGGCAAGGTCTCGCGGCTTGCGGCCGACCGCCTCTTTCTCGAACTGATGGCGGCTTTGGGCGTGCCTCTGTGGAAAAGGCAGGTCATGTATTGGGCGGTTCGCCTGGGCGGCTGGCTGGCCTGGGACGCCAGTCGAAAGCGTGAGGCGGAGCATGCTTGAAACTCGCGACCGTCAATCCGAGGAGCGCTACCGCAACCGCTGGTACGGCAAGTACCGGGCCTTCGTGCGCGACAACAACGACCCCGAACGCCTCGGTCGGGTCCGTCTGGAAATCCCCGCCGTGCTCGGCAGCGGGCGGGAGAACTGGTCCGAATGGGCCGCGCCCTGTTTCCCCTACGGCGGCAACGACGACACCGGCATGTTCCTGGTCCCAGAAGAAGGGGCCTCGGTCTGGGCCGAGTTCGAGGGCGGCGTCGTCCAGTATCCGATCTGGACCGGGGTCTGGCTGGCCAAGAGCAATCCCGGTGAGCAGCCCGAGGAATCGAAGCGCACCTGCGCGAATGCCTTCTGTCATGACTGTGAGGACAAGGTTGAGCATCAGGCCAACCGGCACGACGATCTCGAACACAAGAAGTACCACGGCCATCCGCCGTATTACTGCCCGCGCCTGAAGGTCCTGCTCAAGACCGAAACCGGCCACACCATTCTTGCCGATGATCGCGACGGCGACGAGCTGCTGCGGATCATCGACCGCGCCGGGCAGATCCTCACCATGGAAGGGAAGGTGAAGCCGGAGATGCAGAGCGGCAACGCCCTGCGCCGAGGCACGAAGGACGCCGAGAAAGGCGACCAGCTCGACATCGCTTCGCAGATCGTCGGCTCCCGCGCCCGCATCCAGCTCACCGACCTCTGCCGCCAGCAGGTGATCCTCGAAGCCTGGCAGGACAAGGAGAAGGTCCACATCCTCTCGTGCGACAAGGGCCGCTCCCGCTGGCAGAAGATCCTCATCGATACCACCAAGGGTCGGGAGAAAGTTCACATCTGGGGGCTCAACGGCACCCAGGAAATCCTCGTCGATTCCACCGCCGCCGCCGAACAGATCCGGCTCACCGACAAGGCCGGTCAGGTGGTGCGCATGAACGCAGCGCCCGGCCAGGAGAGCATCAGCGCCACCGACAAGTCCGGCAGCCTCGTGTTCATGGATGGGGTGGCCGGAAACATCATCATTCGCTCGACGAACACTGTCTTGATCAACACCTGAAGGAAGCATCGCATGGGAGAAAGAACAACAACGCCCTCCGGACTCTCGGCCAGCGAGGAATTGCTGGCCCGGACCTTCGATCATTGGCGGGAGGAATTCCGCAGCATCCTCGAAAGTCACCGCCGGGAAATCCAGGACCGACTCGAGAAGATCGAACGTGAAATCGAGAAGAAATCGGACAAGGAAAACGTCGAGGTACTGGTCCGCTCGATCTATTCCGATCTGCACCGGCACGCCGAGGAGATCGACCGGCTGCATGCCCGGGTCGGCTCCAAGATGGGGACCGAGACCATGTGGAAGATCGTCGGCCTGGTGTTGACCATCGGCAGCACCATCGGCGGACTCATCGGCTTTCTGATCCATCTGTTGCTGAAGGTGAATCCATGAGCTCCCAGGCGCGACTCGGTGACATCAGCAGTCACGGCGGCGTCATCATCACCGGGGCCAGTCGGACGCTGGACAACGGCATGCCCGTGGCCCGTATGGGGGACCTGCACGTCTGTCCCATCCCGGGGCATGGCGTGACGCCCATCGTGACCGGCAGCTTCGACACCATCACCGAAGGATTGCCCAACGCCCGCATCGGCGACATCACCGCCTGCGGAGCCATCATCGTTACCGGCAGTCCCGACACCATCGACAACTGAGGGGGATGCCATGAACAATCTCGAACAACCGCAGGAACCGCACTACTGGGATGTCTTCCCGAAGTTGATCCGGGTCTCGCGATCCCCATTCGTTCAGCGCATTCCGCTCTCGATCCGGGGTCTGCCCGAAGCGCCGGTGTTCGAATCGTCCAATCCCGACGTGGCCAGTGTCGATGAAGACGGCAATGTCGAATGCGGCTTCGTTCCCGGAGCGGCCATGATTCTGGTCTGGGATTCGCCCGAGCGGCTCAGCCTGCGGCACGTTCAGGTCGAGGTCTATGGCGGCGGCGTCTCCGCACCGGTGGAGGTTCCTTCATGACGGATACCCCGTCAACCTTTAGCCACTGGGAGGTTCAGCCTCGCTCCATCCGCCTCTCCTCCGGCGAGTTCGAGCAACGGATTCCGCTCTCACTGCGCGGCGACGTGGACGCTCCGGTCTTTGCCACCAGCAATCCGGAGGTCGCGGAGATCGGGCCGGACGGTGTCATTCGCTGCGGCTGGACCATCGGCAACGCCGTGCTCATGGTCTGGCGATCCTCGGCCCGGGACAGCCTCCGACATGTACTGGTGGAGGTCCGTGATCCGTCCTGGTTCGCCGACCACCCGGACTTTGCCAGCGGAGCCACGGTCCTCCTCAGCGGCATGGTGGTCAACGCCCTCAACACCAGCGGCGTCGGCAACGCGCTGATCGAATTCCGCCGCTCGGAAACCGGCCCGGCGGCGTACCAGACCTTCGCCAACGCCTATGGCGGGTTCGAGCTGTCCGTACCCGAGGGGTTCTATTACGTGGAGGTCACCGCGCCGGGATACATCGCCTGGCATGGCTGGGTGAATGCCGACCCCAACACCTCCGGCGACATCCAGATCGTTCTCTCGCCCGAGCTCGACGGCCAGGTCGCCCGCATCGTGTTGCAGTGGGGCCTGAATCCCCGGGACCTCGATTCCCATCTCACCGGACCGACGCCATCCGGCGGCAGGTTCCATGTGTTCTATTCCCACACCATCGAAAACGAGGCGGCGGAATTGGACGTGGACGACACCAGTTCCTACGGGCCGGAGACCATCACCATCCATCGGCTCATCCCCGGCATCTACCGCTACGCGGTCCACGACTACACCAACCGCAACGCCAATCCGAGCTCCGGCCTGGCGCAGTCCGGAGCATCGGTGAAAGTGTTCTTGAGCGATGGCCGTGAGCAGACCTTCAACGTTCCCAACGCCCCCGGCACGGTCTGGACCGTGTTCGAAATCGACGGCGCGACCGGAACGGTGACGCCGGTCAGCGCCATGAGCTATCAATCCCAACCCGCCAATGTCGGCATGTAATGGAGGTTATCCATGATTTCCGAAGAACCCTCCGACTTGCAGGCCACCATCGAACAGACCGATTCCGGCGAGCAGCAGTATGTTTTACGGGCGCTCTGCGATCACCTGTCTGGCATTCGTGAGGAGCTTTCCGGCATCCGCACACTGCTGGAGGCCGGTCACGCCGCCTCGGAGGCGATGCGCGGCCAGGCCCAGGCCTATCTGGAAGCCCAGCAGGCCAGGACGCAGGAGTATCTGGATCAGGTACAGGTCGAGCCGGAGCCCGATTTCTATCCCTTCGTCGAACTGCCTGCGGGCACCGAACCCCGGGATCTGCCGGACGGCAACCGGCTCTTCACCTTGCCCGACGGCATGATCCTGCGGACCACTGACGATCAGCGAATCTGCGTCATCGACGCCGGGGAGCAGCAGGTCGTCACCCCCGGACCCGGCACGGCTGTCGAGGTCGCCCCGGGACGCCTTTACACCCTGGTCGAGTCCTATCTGAGCGCGACCCGGGAGGCAGCCGGTATCAGCGGACTGCCCGCCGGGATCGATCCGACCGCCATGGGCGCGGAACGCTTCGCGGTGGATCTACCCGAGGGCATCCGTCTCGACGTCGATCACCGGGAGCGGTTCATCACCCTGATCAACCCGGCCGGACCAATCGACATCATCGGCATCGGCCGCATCGAGGGCATCGGCGAAACCATCGCCGTCCGTCTGCTTTCCGGGGGAGCCAAGGGATTCCAGTGCGGCCAGTCCGGCCACGGCGGGCTGATCGAGGCGAACGGAACCATTCACCTGGGGCTCAAGAGCGGCCTGGATCTGGTGATCCGGTTCCAGGGAGAAGCCGTCGACGACGCCACTTCGGAAAATGGCTGCTCGGGACAGTGCGGCATCGACTGCGAGGAGCGTACCTGATGAGCTATGACTTTCTCGGCAAGGGATTGCGCTACCCGTTCCGGTTTCAGTCGGTATCCGGCGGCACCCAGGTATCGACCGCCACCTCGCGGGAGCACGAGCACATCCGCGAAAGCATCCTGCAGATCCTCGGCACCCGGATCGGCGAACGGTTCATGAATCCGGAGTTCGGCTCCAGGCTGAAGGATCTGGTGTTCGAACAGAACGACGAGGTGCTCAAGGGCTTGCTGCGTCATTACGTGATCGACGCCATCAAGCGCTGGGAAAAGCGGGTGATTATCACAGAGGTGCGCTTCGACGACCGACCGCTGAACATCGACGGCAACCTGCTGCTGGTGCATATCGCCTACCGGGTGATCCAGAGCCAGGTGGACGGCAACCTGGTCTATCCCTTCTACAGAGAAGACCCGAACAATCCCGCGCCCAGCTATCCCCAGCCGGAACCCGAGCCGGAACCGCCGCCGGTGCGCAGCGTGCGCCTATCGCCGGATGTGCGCTCACTGTTCAATCTGCTCTGGTTCGACGCAGCCGAGATGAGCCCCGATCCGGACGATTCCTTCATCTGGCCAGCCGGGGAATACGAGATCGCCTACATCGAGGGAGCTTTTCAGGACCGCAACGGCAAGTGGATCGTCAGCGATCCGGGTGACAACCACGGCCATTATCTGGTCTTCAAGGGAGCACCCGAAACGGAAACGCCCCAGGCCGAGCACGCCCTCTATCTGGCCGCAAGCGGTCTGGGCTTCGACACCCAGAGTCAGGCGGAAGATAACGCCGCTGGTACCGCTCACCGGATCACCACGTCGGAGCCTGGCCGCATCGGTCTGTTCTATTTCGAGGGCAAGAAGGAATCCCACTACCTCAACAACACCTCCGGGCAGCCCAACCCGGTCTGGCAACTGCGCGGCCCGCTCTGAGGCATCCCGCCTCCGACACATCCAGGCCCCTTCCGGTAAGTAACCGGCGTGGCGAGAGCATCAGGCGCTCTCGCATAACCGCCGAAAACCGGAGAGACCATGGGCCGCGCAAGCATCGGATACATCAACAAGGATTACGAATCGATCCGCCAGGAGCTGCTGGCGAAGATCCCGCAGCTTACTGACCGCTGGACCGATTTCAACCACTCCGATCTCGGCGTCGTCCTGCTCGATCTGTTCTGCGGCGTGGGCGACATGCTGGCCTACTACCTGGACGCCCAGGCGGCGGAGGCTTTCCTGCCCACGGCCCGCCAGCGGCAGAACGTCATCAACCTCTGCAAGCTCATCGGCTACCGGCTGGATTCACCGGTGGCCTCCACCACCACGCTGCGTTTCCGGCTCTCCGCCCCGCTTGGCAAGGACCTGACCATTCCGGCGGGAACGGCCTGCCGCGCCTTGCTGAATGACGGCGAGGCGGATTTCGAGACGGTCGAGGACGGCCTGATCCCGCGAGGCGTGCTCTCTTTAGACATCCCGGCCCGTCAAGGCGTGCGCCGCACCGAGACCTTCACGTCGACGGGGCTGCCATTTCAGCGCATCCGCCTGACCGGCGACGCCATCGCCCAGGGCACCATCACCGTTACGGTGGGGGACGACGCCTGGAGCGAGGTCGATCATTTTCAGGACAGCCTGGCCGACAGCCGTCATTTCATGGCCGACCTGGATGCGCTCGACATCTCTACCCTGATTTTCGGCGACGGGCAAAGCGGCGCTGTACCCGCTCAGGGAAGCACCATCACCGTCAGCTATCTGCAGACCATCGGAGACCAGGGCAATCTCGGCCCGAACCGGATCACTCAACTGCTGAGCCCGGTCTACCTCGACGGCGGCCAGGTCTCCCTGACCGTCACCAATCCTGTTCCCGCCACTGGCGGCGCTTCGCGGGAAGCCCTCGAACACGCCCGCCGACAGGCACCGGCGGAACTGCGAAGTCTCTGGAAGGCCGTCACTCTGGAGGATTACCAGGTCCTCGCCGAAGGTTACCCCGGCGTCGCCAAGGCCAAGGTGCTCGACACCAATGCCTGCCAGAACATCCGCTATTACAATGTCCAACTGGCCATCGCCCCCAACGGCGGCGGAATGCCCTCGGCGCTGCTCAAGCGGGACCTCGCGGAGTTTCTCGAACGCCGCAAGGTCATCACGGTCGAGATCAATCTGTTCGATCCGATCTACCGCCCCGTTTCCATCGACGCTGAGGTCTACGTCTGGCCCGGTGAACCGCTGGAAAACGTGCGCAGCCGCATCGAAGCCGCGCTCTCCGATTTCTTTTCCTTCGACCAAGTCTCTTTCGGCCAGACCATTCACTTCTCCGACCTGGTAGCACTGATAGACGGCGTGCGTGGCGTCAGCCACATGCATCTCTACGCACCGCAGCAGGACATCGAGCTGCGCCACGGCGAAATCCCGGTCCTCGGCAGTGTCAACCTCGATCTGCGGAGGGCCGGTTGATGTCGGATTGGTTCAAGGACAATCTGCTCGGCCTGCTGCCGCCGCTTTACGAGCACAACGACGAGGCCGGTGACCTGCGCACCTTTCTGAGCCTTCCCGCCGGAACGCTCGACGAGCTCAAGCAGGCTATCGACGACTTCCCGACCATCTTCGACGTCGATCATTGCGACGAACGCTTCTTGCCACTGCTGGCGAGACTGGTCGGCCTCGAAGTGGACGGCACCTGTTCGCCGGACTGCCAGCGCCGCCGCGTGCGGGAGGCGGTCGAAATCTATCGCCGCAAGGGCACTATCCCGGCCATCGAACGCGATTTTGACGCGCTCGGTTGGAAGGGGGAACTGCAGGAGACCTTCCGCTCGGCTCTGCGTCTCAATGCCCGCTCAAAACTCAGCAGCGCCAAGCTGCCCGGGCTGGTGTTCAGCCTCGGCGTGTTTCGCGTGCTGTGCCTCAACCAGACCGAGGGGCTGCGCGACGCCCTGGTGTTTCACCACCCGGCGGGCACGCGCTGTTTCTGGCTCCAGTTCCTCCTGGAATGGATCGAAGGCGGCGCGATGCTCGACTTCGGGCATGCCAACGCCGTGCGCCGGATCGTATTGGCATTTCTCGACGAAACCTTCGTCCTTGGCCGATCCTCGCTCGGTTCCTGCCGCCACCTGACCAACAAGCAGAGGGCCTGGGAGCTGTTGCAGCTCACCAGCACCACGGAGATGATCCCGGAGATCGATCGGGCCGACGTGAAGGTCTCCCGTTTTCACGGCCGCCAGAACCGGATGCGCCTGAACCACAAGGCCCTCAACGACTGGCGGCTGCCGTACACCCGCGTGGGCGAGGATCGGGTTTCCTTCTGCACGCCCATCTACACCGGCCGCGATTTCGAAGGCGATGTGCTGGAAAGCGGCTTCGGGCTGGGTGAGAGCCATCTCAACCGCAAGCCGCTGACCCATGGCGAGACCGCGCTGCGCTACTGCTTCCGGCAGAAGGATTTCTTTTTCGACACGCAGGCGGAACCGGTCGAGCGGGCGGAGGCCAAGTACGACCTGCGCCTGCCCTTGGAATCCCGGCACCGCCTCTGCTTTCAGCTTGGCCGCGCCAGGCTCAACGAAGGTCTCGACCTCACCGCCAACCAGGGCGGCATCAGCAATCTGCTGCTCGCCTCCACCGCTGGCTGCGACGCGGACGTCACCCTGGCCGTCGACCGGATCGACCGATGGCGGCGGAGAGGGCCTGTGTTCCGGCTCAACGCGAACACCCTGAACACCCGGTATCTGAGCAATGCGAATCTGACCGGCGAACGGGCTTCGCTTGAAGTCTATGTGGACACGGGCTCTCTCCAGCGCCATCGGGTCGAGACCATGAAGCTGGGCGCAAGCCCGCTCAACACCACCGGCCTGCGTCTCTCCGTGGATCGGACCCGCCCCATGCGCGTCAGCCGCATGCGCCTCAACCAGGCCGGATTCCGCTGGTCGCGGCCTTCCTACCGCTGGCTGTTCCGTCAGCAGGATCTGCACGCGCCTACGCAGGCCGGGTTCGAGGCCGCCACCAACAACTATCGCGCCACCCAGTGGCCCACCTGAAGGAGAACCCATGGCGATACATCTCTATCTTGACGAAGCGCTGACCCAGCAGATTTCCGAGGGGGATTTCAGCCGCCCCGAGGCCGAGAGCTACAACGGCACCGACGGCGACATCAAGGATCGGCAACTCTACGTCGCCAACGAGCAGACGGGCCTCGCTTCGGCCATCGACGCGGCGCAGACATCCATCGCCCTGGCCGAACAGCGCTTTGCCGACGGCGAACTCATTATCATCGACGGCGAGCAGATGCTCGTCGAAAGCGGCGGCGGCACCGCCAATCTCACCGTGCAGCGGGGCGTGGCCAACACCAATCCGGCCGCGCACAACGTCGGGACGACCGTCTATTCCGGCTACGACTACACCGGGCTGGTGCTCGATCCCATCGATGAAACCGGCACCGACGAAGCGGTCTGGTACCGCCTGGCCCTGACCCATGCCGAACTCGACACCGCCACCCAGGGCGCACCGCTGAATCTCGGCGACAAGGCCTTCCAGCAGACGCTGTCTTTCTGGCGGCGCTGCACCGTGCTCCCGGGCACGCCGGTGCAAAACAAACTCGACATCAAGCTGCGCCTGACCGGCACGGAAAACCCGATTCTCTAAGGAGGCCGCCATGGCATACCACAGCATTCAAGGACTCGCTCACGGTCGGCTCGACCTGCTCAATCAACTGCGGACCTTTCTGGTGACCACCACCGGCTGGACCCTGCACGACGATCAGTCGGCCGACCCGCAGCCGTATTTCGTTTTCAAGTCGCACGGAGAATCCGGAGCCGAGGACGCCTATCTACAGTTCCGTATCAGCACCACCTCCGGGCGAATTCACGTCGCCGCATTCCAGTATTGGGACGCGGCCACCCACACCGGCGTCAACGAGGCTTCGCACACCAGTTACACCTATCTGCGGGTGGAGGACAGCGCCGACTTCATCTTCTGGCTGTTCGCCGATCTGGACCACGTCTTCGTGGTGACCAAGCTCGTCTCCACCTACTACGGCCATTACAGCGGCCTGCTGAAACGCTTCTGGTCCGGGGCCGTCGCGCTCACGCAGGCGGCGGCCACCGCCGGAAGCGGCGTGGTGCTTCAGGTCAACGACGCCACCGTGGTCACGCCCGGACAGGACTATGTGATCAAGGACGACGCGGGCATCGAACGCGTGCGTGTGAGCGCCATCGACACCGCCGTCACGCCGAACACCATTACCGTCGAGACCCTCGTTCGGGATTACGCCTCGGGGGCCAAGATCGGCGAGGACCCGCAGCCGGTCATCAACAGTTACTACAACGCGCCGGGCACCTTCTACGCCGTGAACAAGTTCGACGGCTGGACCTCCGCCTCCGGCCAGCAGGGCCGTTGCGGCGCGGCCAACGGCGGTCTCCAGGGCGAAACCGATCCAGAGATGCGCTACGGCACCACCATCCTTTTTCCCTGGCTCGCCTCGATGTCCGGTTCCGCTGCCTACCAGGAACTGCGCGGCGAACTCATCGAGATCTTCTCCGTGGGCGGCGGCAACGTCGCCTCGGAAGACACCATTCAAATCGGAGCTGACAGCTACCGCGTGTTCAACCTGACCACCGGCGGCTGGTGCGCGGTGAAGGAATAACGCCATGGCAATGCATAGCGGAAAGCTCAAACCCATCAGCACGATCACCGGCCAGCGTCGTCCGGAAACGCTTATGTCCATGAACCGTGGCCAGGCACTCAAGCTCAGCGGGAGGATTCGCCGTGGCCGTGCATAAGGGACAACTGGCATCCATCACCACCCGCAGAGGCACACGGCGGCCGGAACTGCTCGCCATTGGAGCGGCGCAACCCGGAGCGCTTTTCGAGCTGTTTTCCGGGGCACCGGCCAGGCGCACGGTGATGGTCCGGGCCGACAGCGCAATGCGGGTCGCCCATCGGCTCGAACGTCGATCCGACCTCGCGCTTCGCGTGAACAACCGCCTGAACCGGAGCGCCGACCTGTGGCTCGTCGTCCATGGCCGTCTGGGCGTCGATGTTGACGCGGCGGTGCGGGTGACGCGCCCCTGGCTGCGGAACATCGACACCAGCGTCCGGACATCCGGCGCACACATCAGCCGTTCCGACACCGTTCAGCGCATCGCGGTCCCGGCCGGGCTGCTGGCCGACACGCGCCAGATCCTGTTCGCGGTGCTCATCGATCAAGACCACGAAATTCAGACCTAAAGGAGAACAGCAATGGCACTGGGACTCATCGTCAAAACCGGCCGGATACTGACGGCCAAACTCCTCCTCGGCCAGGCCGTGGACGGCATCACCCACTGCGCCATCGGCGACGGGGATGCCAGCTTCAGCGACCCGCAGAATCCGCCCGCGCCGGACATCGGCCAGACCGGGCTCAGAAACGAACGCGCCCGCAAGCGCTACTACAAGCGGACTTTCCTCAAGGAGGACGCCGAAGGGGCGCTGCTGGTCAACGGCGTGCGCTATCTCGAAACCGGCGAGGAGACCAACACCATCGGCATCTTCTTTCGCTTCGACGAGGCGGAGGCCAACGGCATCACCATCCGCGAATACGGCTTCTTCGGCGGCGACGTGCAGTACGTGCAAAGCGTCACCGGGGATCTCGCCATGGGCGGCGTGTTCCATCAGGACACCAACCCAACCGGCGAGGTGCTGCACCCGGGCTACCTGTACGAGGTGAAGAACATTCCCGACTTCAACAAGATTTCCGACACCCGCGTGGAGCTGGTCGGGATCATCAAGATCTAACTGGAGGATTCAAACATGAGCATCTCACGCGAGACATTCGACCCGACCAAGAACTACAAGCGCATCCGTTACCATCAGGATCGCGACCTGCTGGATTCCGAACTCAACGAGCAGCAGGACATCATCAACCTGGAGCGGCGCAAGATCGCCGACATCCTGTTCAAGGAAGGCTCCATCATCATGGGCCTCGAGGTCAGCGCGGCCGCCAACGTCCTGACCCTGGCCCCGGGCGTGGTCTACATCGACGGCCATCTGGAACAGGTGAGCGGCGCGACCCTGACCTATGATCCGGCCACCACCAGCGGGGCCGAATACGTTTACGTGGAGCTGCTGAAGTACAACTACGGCTACACCCAGGACCCGGCCCTGATCAATCCGGCCACCGGCGAGCCTACCGCCGAGCGGGAAAAATGGGTTCTTTCTCTCAAGGCGACGGACACCAGCGGCCAGACGCTGCCCAACAACGTGGCCGAGCGCCGGGTGATCCCGATCTACAAGTTCGACCGCGAGAGCGGCGATGTCACGCCCACGGTGCAGGAGAAGTCCAACCTCTACCTTCGGGATCTACTGGGCACTCTGCCGGGCAGCCGGATCACCGTCTCCTCGATCACCGAGGACCAGCTCTCCTTCGCCGCCGCCGAAGGGCTCAATTCCCTGATTCAGAATCTGGCCGAGCGCACCTTCGACCAGGCCGGAAGCTATCTGGTGCGGGGCTTCGACACCTTCATCGGCGGCGTCGACGACGACAGTGTGGAGGCGATCACCAACGCCGGACGCGCCTACATCCAGGGCTTCCGGCATCAGCGCGATCTGCCCACCTCGACCCTGGTGCCCAAATCCATCGCCACCAAGTCGGTGCGCGGTGAGCAGAAAACCTTCGACATCAACAAGCGCCGCTATCCGGTCAACTCCACGCCGCTGAAGGAGACGACCCAGGTGGAAGCCATCGTCGAGATCACCCGCAACGTCACTCGCGGCTCGGTGGGCGGCGGCGAAGACCTGCTCGATCCCAATCCCGTGGTGGACATCCTCGAGGTCAGCCAGGGGGCGACCATCTTCCAGGAGGGCGTGGACTGGCAGCAGTCAGGCAACCATGTCGACTGGCTCGGCTCCGGCAACGAACCGGCCATCGGCACCACCTACACGGTGCGCTGGACCTACACCAAGCAGATGGTCAAGGGCACCGACTACGTGGACAGCGGCTGGTTCGGACAGGCCAACCATCCGGCGGCCGGAAACTACTTCTATCTGGTGACCGCCTACAACGCCACCGGCGAGACGGCCTTCAACGCCGCTGCGGTCATCGCCCGGGTCACCGCAGCCGGGGAGATGAACAAGCTCTCCTGGCTGCCGGTCAGCGGCGCGACCGGCTATCGCGTCTACCGGGCTGCCACCAACGGCGCACGCACCGACTACAAGCGCCTGATGGAGCTGGGCAGCGAGGCGATCTCCTACGTCGACGACGGCGTCGAGGAGATCGGCACCGCTTCGCCTCCGGCCACCAACACGGCCGGACTCACCATGTCGCCGGTTCAGCTCGAGCTGGGTAACCTCAACGTGATCAATTTCGGGCGCGGCAGCCTCGGCGATCAGCCGGTGAACGGCTCCAACTGCAGCCTGGACTATGACTATTACCTCGGCCGCCGCGACATCGTTTACGCCACCACCACCGAGATCAAGCGGCTGGAAGGGGCTCCGGCGGATTTTCCGAAGCTGCCCATCGTCCCGGAAAACGCCCTGGGGCTGTGCAGCATCGACTGCCCGCCCAACTCCACCGACATGGAGATCCGCAACTTCGGCCTGACCCGCATCACCATGGACCAGATCCACGACATCATCCAGGACGTCGAGGATCTGAAGTACAACGACGCCCAGTACCAGATGAACAACGAGCTGCAGAACCGGGACGCCCAGACCAAGAAAGGCATCTACTCGGACGACTTCTCGAACACCGCCCAGTCGGACATCTACCACGCCGAATGGGACGCCCGGGTCAACGAGATCGCCCGTTTCGTCGCGCCGGACCGCATTCCGCACTCGACGGTGCTCTCGGTCGATCAGGCGGGCAGCAACGCGAGCTTCTTCGGCAGTCTGGCGCTGCTGCCCGGCAACGAGACCGTGCTCGTTGAACAGAACGACTGGTCCGAGGAGCGCAACATCAACCCCTACGCCGTGTTCGACAAGCCCCCGGCTATGTTGCAGATCACGCCCAACCTCGGGCGGCGCGGCCAAACCGGGATCGCCGTCACCGGCATCAACTTCACCCCGAGCAAATCCGGCATCGTGCTGCGCTGCGACGGCCAGGTGATGGCCAGCAACCTGATCAGCGACGAGGCCGGTCGGGTCAGCGCCTCCTTCACCATTCCGACCAACGCCCGCAACGGCAACCGCATCGTGGAGATGGCCGACGGCGTCTACTCGGCCCGGGCCAGCCTGCAGATCAACGATCCGCTGGTCATCACCCGCATCGAGCGCATCATCGAGAACCGCATCATCCGCGTGCCCGTGGTGCAGGTGGTCTGGCGCACCCAGACCATCTTCGTACCCCGCGATCCGCTGGCCCAGACCTTCAGCTTCACCCAAAACCAGGTGATCTCCAGCATCGGACTGCAGTTCACCGCCAGGGACCCGAGCATCCCGGTCACGGTGCAGATTCGCGGCGTCACCACCGGTCTGCCCAACGGCGTGGTGTTCGCCGAGAAGGTGTTGGCCCCGAACGAGATCAGCCTGAGCGGCGAGACCCGCATTCGCTTCGATGACCCGTTCTACGCCGAGGCCAACACCAGCTATTCCGTGGTGCTGCTGACCAACAGCACCAACTACAAGGTGCGCACCGCCACCCTGGGCAAGATGGGCCGCTGGGGCATCATCACCCGCCAGACCTACATGGAAGGCGTGCTGCTGGAGAGCTCCAACGCCGAGACCTGGACGCCGCTCAACGGCTCCGACCTGGCGATGAAGATCTACGGCTACAACTTCCAGTCCGAGGGTATGATTCGCTTCCAGCCGATCACCGGCGTGCAGTTCTCCGACATCAACCTCGACGAATACTCGGCCATTCCCCAGGGCACCGGCCTCGACTGGGAATACTCCACCGACGGCGGCGTGACCTGGGACGCCATGGTTCCCGCCGAGGAGGAACGGCTGCCCAACCTCGCCACCCGGGTCCAGATCCGCGTGCGCCTGAGCAGCTCCCTTGCCAACGACACCCCGGCCATCAACTTCCGCGACGTCAACCTGGTGGGCTACCTCAACAAGACCACCGGGGCCTACCTGACCCGCGAGAACGAGCTGACCCAGGGAGTGGAATCGACCAAGGCCTATGTGCAGATGCAAATCCCCAGCGGCACCACCCTGCAATGGTTCGCCAGCAACGACGGCGGCCTGACCTGGGAGGCGATGACCATCCAGGACACCCGGCCCATCGACGAGAACTGGACCGAGTACACCCTGGTGCGCACCTTCACCGACAACACCGGCAACAAGGTCCGTTACAAGGCCGAGATGACCGGCACGCCGTTGATCTACCCGCGCATCCATTCGCTGGGCGCGACCCTGAGCTAAGGAGGCACGGCCATGATCGTTCGACGCAAAGGCGGCCTGACCGAGTTCATCCCTACGCCGCAGGAGAAGCGCGACGGTCTGATCCGTGACCACGCCCTGGGCCTGCTGGAGAATCTGCACCAACGCCTGGCGCGGCTGGAACGGGCGTCAAAGCTCCCGGCCGCCGAAGCGGAGGCCTTCACGGCGCTGCTGGCACGGATGCGGGCCGACGAGTCGCGCAACCTCGAGCTGCACGCCAGCCTGATCACCTCAGATACCGCCTCCGGCTGACCGGCTCACTGCCACCGCTAACTCAGAAACCCCGGATACGGCCAGCCCGTTCCGGGGTTTCTGCCGCCTGTGCGCCGCCCAATCCGGCCAAGTTCGCAAGTCATTGAAAATAAACGTGTTAAATGTCGGCTCCGGCTGTTCTTCTACTTGATTTGTGTCCGGAAAGAAGCATTCATTCATGGTGTGAGCGGAGGTTGAAAAGCCTTGCCAGACAACGACTTAGAAGCGCCATGAACGACGGAGGCACGCATGAACCTGAAAGAGATCCACTACGGGATCGAGATCGAGACCGTAAAACGCACCCGGGAACAGATCGCCTGGGCCATCCACTCGGTGGTGGGCGGCACGGTCCGCCATGTCGGCATCCCCAGCAGCTATGACCCCTGGGAGGTCGAGGGCCTGCGCGGCCGCGTCTGGAAGGTGGTGGGGGACGCCTCCCTGACCAGCGTCCCGGCCCATCTGCGGGCCGAGGTGGTCAGCCCGGTGCTCGGCTACGACGACATCCCGCAACTGCAGGAGGTGGTTCGGGCCATCCGCCGCGCCGGAGGCAAGATCAACAGCCAGTGCGGCATCCACATCCATATCGACGCCGCGCCCTTCGACGGCAGGCACCTGGGTAACCTGGCCAAGATCGTCTACAAGCAGGAGCCGCTGATCCTCCACGCCCTCGGCATCAGCCGCGACCGGCTCAACCGCTACACCCGGCCGGTCAGCGACGAGCTGATCCAACGCATCGAACAGCATCGCCCGCGCACCAAGGACCAGCTCAACCGCATCTGGTACGGCTACCACAACCGCCAGCCCCAGCACTACGACAACAGCCGCTACCACGGGGTCAACCTGCACAACGTCTGGTACCGGGGCACGGTGGAGTTCCGCTGGTTCGAGGCGACCCTCCACGCGGGGCGGATCAAGGCCTACCTGCAGTTCTGCCTCGCCGTCGCCGCCAAGGCGCTCAACGGCCGGGCAGCCTCCAGCCGCAAGCGGGACTTCGACCCCCAGAGCGCTAAGTACGACTTCCGGGTCTTCCTGCTCCACCTCGGCCTGATCGGCGACGAATTCAAGACCGCCCGCAAGCATCTGATGGCCAACATGCCCGGCGACGCCGCCTTTAAGAACGGACGCCCCAAACCGCAGGACGTCCTTCCGGACGAAACAACCACCACTCTCACCAACGAGGCCGGGCAAGTTCCCGGCCTCACTGTTTAAGGAGGTGCCCCATGAAGATTCTGATCCGCTCCACCACGCTGGATGGCGACCCGATCCCCGGCAGCGGGGAAATCATCCAGGCCGCCGACTGCCTCGAAGTTGTCGAGATGATGCGCGGTCAGACGCCGTTCACCGCCAGCCGAGCACCCCGGGACTACATGACCGAGGTGCTCTCCGGCATCGAAGGCGGGCCGACCCAGCCGTTGCCGGAGGACGCCGCCGCTGCGGCCGCCGAGTTTCTCACCCGCCTGGCCCGGCACGGCCTGATCGAGTTTCTGCCCGACGACAAGGCCAGCGATCCCTGGCCGGAACGCTTCCTCGAAGCCCTGGAGACGGTGCGGCTCTCCGGACTCACCAACATGCTCGACCACCCGGAGGTGACCCGCCTGACCGCTGAGATGGGTTATCCGGAGGTGGCCGAGTGGCTGGCGGATCACAGGCGTGAATACGCGGCCTTCGTCCTCGAAGGAACGAGACCGCTCGGCAAGAACTTCGGCGGCAAGGAGGACCCGGCTCCATGTGCGGACAAGTAGGCATCATCTTCGGCCGCAAGCGCAGACGGCCCGACGAGCGGGATTACCTGCGCGAGGTCTTCATCCGCATGCTGCTGCACAGCGAGGAGCGCGGCCCGCACGCCTCCGGTCTGGCCTGGCTCAAGACCAACGGCAGCCACCGCATCTTCAAGCGGCCGATGCGGGCGCACGAGCTGGTCTACGAGAAGCCGTTTCAGGAGCTGCTCGGGCAGGTCGACAACGAGACCACCATCCTCATGGGCCACACCCGCTGGCGCACCCGGGGCAACGAGTTCAACAACCGCAACAACCATCCCATCCGGGCCGGGATCGTCATCGGCACCCACAACGGCACCATCTACAACGCCGATTATCTGTTCCGCCGACTCGGGCTGCCGCGCTACGCCGAGGTAGATAGCGAGTTGATCTTCCGCCTGGCCGACCGCTTCGCGCCCGAAGGCCCCATCGACCAGGACGGCCTGAAGAAGGCGCTCGCCCTCTGTCGCGGCCAGATGAGCGCCGTGCTGGCCTCGCGTCTCGACCCCGGCACCATCACCGTGCTCAAGGGCAACAAGCCGCTCTGCCTGCGCATCCACCGCCAGCACCGGGTGGTGCTCTACGCCTCGGAGCCCGCCTTTATCGACTTTGCCGTGGACAACGAGAAGGGCTGGCGCGAGCTGGAGGTGCCGCCCATGACCATGCTCACCATCCGTCACGAGGATGTGCGGGCCATCGAAAACAGCGAATTCCGCTTCATACCCCAGGAGCGCAAAGGGACACTGCCCGAAGGAGTGAATGCATGAACATTGGAGACACCGCGAACCTGAACACAAACCCGGAAGACACTCCCGAGACCATCCTCCGTCTCTTCGTCTACGGCACCCTGAAAAGGGGCTACTGGAACCATCAGCGCTTCTGCGCCCAGGCCCGCAGTATCGAACCGGCCGTGGTCTGGGGCAGGCTCTACCACCTCAACGCCGGGTTCCCGGCGCTCGAGGTACCGGAGGGGCTGATCCTGGCCCGGGGTACCGCCGACCCAATGGCCGATGCCCGCAGACAACAGGAGATCGACACGCCGCGCTTCGGCCGCCCGACCGGCGACTGGGATCTGATCTATGGGGAACTGGTGACCTTCACCGACCCGCTGCGCGATCTTCCGCCCATCGACCGGCTGGAAGGCTTCCGGCCCTGCGGCCACAGCATGTACCAGCGGGTGATGGTGGCGGTGATGTGCGGTCGCACCTCGATTCCAGCCTGGACCTATTGGATGCCATGCCCGCCTTACGCGGAAAGAGTCGCCAGCGGCGAGTGGTTACGCCCATGAGCCTTCTTTTGCGGCCTTATCCGGACGAAAACGTTTGACAATCGGCCCCTGCCTAAAGTATGTTAGAGGATATTTTAAGTTGGGGGAGTTGCGCCCAGCATCCCCATTACCGCCTCTGGCGTGGCAAGAAAACCAATTGCCCATGAGGACATAGAGAAATGGCCGAGATGGAAGACCGCTGGTTATCAGTAGACGAGATAGGCAAGTACCTCGGTGTCAGCAGTGACACCGTTTACCGCTGGATCGACAAGCATGCGATGCCCGCCCATCGCATGGGCCGTCTTTGGAAGTTCAAAAAAGACGAGGTTGACGAGTGGGTGAAGGCTGGCGGCGCGGCGGACAAGAGCAGACAGGATCAAGCTGAATGAGCAGGAAGAACGGAAATAACAATTCAGTCGATCTGGATATCGGGACCCTCTCCGGGCATCTCTGGGAGGCGGCCAATATCCTGCGTGGTCCTGTTGACGCGGCCGATTTCAAGACCTACATCTTCCCGCTGCTGTTCTTCAAACGGCTCTCCGACGTCTATGACGAGGAGTATGTCGTGGCACTGGAAGAGTCAGACGGCGACGTGGAATTTGCCCAGTTCCCCGAGAACCACCGGTTCCAGGTTCCGGAGGGCTGCCACTGGAAAGATGTCCGGGCCAAGAGCGCCAACATCGGACATGCGCTCCAGAAGGCCATGCGCTGCATCGAGCAGGCCAACCCGGACACCCTGCACGGCATCTTCGGCGATGCCCAGTGGACCAACAAGGACCGCCTTTCGGACGCGCTGCTCAAGGACCTGATCGAACACTTCTCGTCGCTCAACCTGGGCAATGAGCACTGCAAGGCGGACATTCTCGGCCAGGCCTATGAATACCTGATCAAGAAATTTGCCGACCTGACCAACAAGAAGGCCGGTGAATTCTATACCCCACGCTCCGTGGTCGCGCTGATGGTTCGCATCCTTGCGCCCAAGGCCGGGGAAACCATCTATGACCCGGCCTGCGGGACCGGCGGCATGCTCCTCGAAGCGCTGCACCATGTCAAAGAGCATGGCGGCGACGAGAACCTCATGCTGGGCAAGCTCTACGGCCAGGAAAAGAACCTGACCACATCCTCCATCGCCCGGATGAACCTCTTTCTCCACGGCGCGGAAGATTTCCATATCGAACGCGGCGACACACTGCGATTGCCCGCCTTTTATTCAGGCGACAGCCTCGCCACCTTTGACTGTGTTATCGCCAATCCTCCCTTCTCCCTGGAAAAGTGGGGGGACGACGTCTGGATCAACGACCCCTACGGACGCAACTTTGCCGGACTGCCGCCAGCAACCTCTGCTGACTTCGCCTGGGTTCAGCACATGATCAAGTCCATGGCCCGCAAGACCGGCCGCATGGCTGTGGTGCTTCCCCATGGCGTGCTGTTCCGCATGTCCAAGGAGGGCGAGATCCGGCGCAAGCTGCTGGAGATGGACATGCTCGAAGCGGTGATCGGCCTCGGTCAGAACATTTTCTACGGCACCGGTCTCGCGCCCTGTGTTCTGGTCTTCCGCGACAGCAAGCCCAAGGCCCACCGCCAGAAGGTGCTGTTCATAGACGCCTCCAAGGAGTTCAAGACCGGTCGCGCCCAGAACGAGCTACTGCCGGAACACGTGGACAACATCCATCGCTGGTACGAGGGCTATCAGGATGTGGAAGGGATCTGCCGGGTGGCCACGCTCGACGAGATCCGCGAGAACGATTTCAACCTGAACATCCCCCGCTACGTGGAGCCGGTGATCGAGGAAGAATCCACGACCATCGATCAGGCCATCACCAACCTTAAGGAATCGCTGCAGGCAGCGTATGCGGCCGAGGATCGCCTGAAGGGGCTGCTGCTCCGGGAGGGTCTGCTGTGAAAGTCTACCAGTACAAATCACCCACCGGCCTCTTCCTCATCAAACCGCAAGCAAACGGTCGCTGGGGGCTGTGGTTCAAGGATGACCTGCTCGGCTCCTATCACTCGGCCATGGCGGCCGCCGATGACGTCTACATGCAGGCGACCGGCGATTACGACTGGGACTCCCTGGATGACGTCGATATTCCAACGGACATTTCTGAATGGGAAGTGGTAGCGCGATGAAGAAAAGCAAACACATTTCCCAATCGGAGCTGGAATCCTACCTCTGGGGCGCGGCCACCTTGCTGCGCGGCTACATCGACGCCGGGGACTACAAGCAGTTCATCTTCCCGCTGCTGTTTTACAAGCGCCTGTGCGACGTCTATGACGAGGAGCTGGCCGATGCGTTGGAGGAATCCGGCGGCGATCAGGAATACGCCGCGCTTCCCGAGCAGCACCGCTTCCAGATCCCGGAAGATGCTCACTGGAAGGCCACCCGTACCAAGGTCAAGAACGTCGGTAAGGCCATTCAGGATGCCCTGCGGGCGATTGAGACGGCCAATCCCGACACCCTGTACGGAGTCTTCGGCGACGCCCAGTGGACCAACAAGGACCGCCTGCCGGACCACATGCTGCGCGAGCTCATCGAGCATTTCAGCTCGCAGACGCTTTCTCTCTCCAACTGCCCGGAGGATGAGCTGGGCGTGGGCTACGAGTTTCTGATCAAGAAGTTCGCCGACGATTCCGGCCACACCGCTGCGGAGTTCTATACCAACCGCACCGTGGTCCACCTGATGACCGAGATGCTCGAACCCAAGCCGGGCGAGTCGATCTATGACCCCACCTGCGGTTCTGCGGGCATGCTGCTTTCCGCTGTCACCCATCTGAAGCGGCAGAACAAGGAGTGGCGGAACCTGCGGCTGTTCGGCCAGGAGCGCAACCTGCTCACCTCCGCCATCGGCCGGATGAACCTGTTCCTGCACGGCATCGAGGACTTCCGTATCGTCCGGGGCGATACCCTGGCCAACCCAGCCTTTGTCGAAGGCGACCGGCTCATGCAGTTCGATGTGGTCCTGGCCAATCCGCCGTACTCCATCAAGCAGTGGGATCGCGATGCATGGTCCGCCGATCCATGGGGCCGAAACATCTACGGCACGCCACCCCAGGGCCGCGCCGACTATGCCTTCTGGCAGCACATCATCAAGAGCATGAAGGCCAAGAGCGGCCGCTGCGCCATCCTGTTTCCGCATGGCGTCCTCTTCCGCAACGAAGAGTCGGCCATGCGCGAGAAGCTGGTCGCCCACGACGTGGTGGAGTGTGTGCTGGGCCTCGGTCCCAACCTCTTTTACAACTCGCCCATGGAAGCCTGCGTCGTCATTTGTCGGATGAACAAACCCAAGGAGCGCAGGAACAAGGTGCTCTTCATCAACGCGCTGAAAGAGGTGACCCGCGAGCGGGCACAGAGCTTCCTCACCGAAGATCATATCCAGCGCATTGTCGCCTCCTACCAGGCTTTCGGTGACGAGGACGGCTTTGCCCGGGTGGTCAGCAATGACGAGATCCGGGAGAAAGCCAGCAACCTCAGCATCCCACTCTACGTGCGGGCGGACAACGGAAACGGTAATGGCAACGGAGCGGCCGATGCGGTCAGCCTCAAGCAGGCCATTGCGAACTGGCAGCAAAGTTCGATGGCATTGCGGGAGTCGATGGATGGCCTCTTCGAGGTGCTTGAGGACGCACGGGTGATGGGAGGTGGCAAATGAGTGCGCAATCCCTGAAGCCCGGCTGGAAGATGGTCAAGTTTGGCGACATCGCCCAGAACGTTGCTGTGCGGGTGGACCCTGCCGATGCCAAGACTGATGTCTATGTCGGGCTGGAGCATCTCGATCCCAGCACGCTTCATCTGCGCCAGTGGGGGCAGCCTTCAGATGTCACCGGACAGAAGCTGGCCTTCAAGAAGGGCGATGTGATTTTCGGCCGCCGCCGTGCGTATCAGCGCAAACTCGCCGTGGCGGAGTTCGATGGCATCTGCTCGGCCCATGCCATGGTCGTCCGTGCAAAGCCCAAGATGATTCTGCCGGAGTTTTTGCCGTTCTTCCTGCAATCCGACATGTTCATGGAGCGAGCCATCGAAATATCGGTGGGCTCGCTTTCGCCGACGATCAACTGGAAAACGCTGAAAGTGCAGGAATTTCCGCTGCCGCCGCTTGATGAACAGAAGCGCATTGCCGAGATCTTGTGGGCGGCGGATGAGACTATGGAATTTTTTGCGAAGGCATACTTGCATTGTGAAACTATGCAAGGAGCATTGATTGATGACTTGATCATAAAAAACAACAGTCATCAAAATTTTATAGCTCTAGGTAAGTTAATCCATGGAAAGCCACAATATGGCGCAAATGCGCCAGCAAGTGAATTCCAGAATGACGGCCTTCGATATATTCGAATAACGGACATAAACTCAAATGGCCTTTTAAATCAGGAAGAAAAGGTTGGGGTTCGCCTTGGTAATGATGATGAAGAAAAATACCTACTGATGCATGGTGACGTTTTGTTTGCTCGAACCGGAAACACAGTTGGTAAGGTTTATCTGCATTCAGAACAAAATGAGAAGTGTGTTTATGCAGGTTACCTCGTAAGGTTTAAGCCTAACACCAAAAAACTTCTACCAGACTACTTGTTTCTATTCACGCGTTCTAGTTATTACAAAAAATGGCTAGACAACACTGTAAGGGTTGGTGCCCAGCCAAATATTAATGGGCAAGAATACTCTACATTGCCAATTTTTCTTCCGCCCATAGAGACGCAGATTCAACTTGTTGAGAAATCAAAAACAATCGGATCTGTAAAAGGGGAGGTTTTAAGGCATATTGCAAGCGTACGGAGGCTTTCCAAAGCTCTAATGGAAGGCTATGAACATCGGGAGGGAGCCGCCCATGTTTAACGAAGAAAACACGGTCGAACAGATGGTTCTCGACACGCTCTGCGGCAGCGTGACTTCGAACATGGTTGCCGAAGAGCTTGCCAGTTATGGCGGCGAGCTCAAAGGCTGGCGCTTCGTTGCCGCTGAAGAGCTGCCGCGCCAGCACTCCGACGTGCTGGTGGAGTCGATGGTGCGCGACGCCCTCATCCGCCTGAACCCGGAAATCAAGGCCCAGCCCGACCGGGCCGACGAGGTGCTCTACCGCCTGCGGACCATTCCGCTGTCGGTGCAGAGCGAAGGCCTGGTGCGGGCCAACGAACTGTTTGCCGAATGGCTGCGGGGCGAGAAGTCCATGCCTTTCGGCGAGCGCGGCGAGCATACGCCGGTGCGCCTGATCGACTTTGAGAATCTCAGCAACAACGATTACGTGGTCACCAACCAGTGGGTCTATCCAGTCAAGGAAGGTGGCCGCCGCTTCGACATCATTATGCTGGTCAACGGTATCCCGGTGGTGGTCGGCGAGGCCAAGACGCCAGTGCGCCCGGCGGTGACCTGGGTGGACGGGGCCAGCGACATCCACAACGGCTACGAACAGAGCGTACCGCAGATGTTCGTGCCCAACGTCCTCTCCTTTGCCACCGAAGGTAAGTGCTACCGCTACGGCTCGGTGCGCATGCCCATTGATATCTGGGGGCCGTGGCACGAGGGAAACAACAAGGCCGAGGGGACGCTGGCGGACGTGCAGCGCTCCATCCGCTCCATGCTGCGCCCCCATGTGGTGCTGGACATCCTGCAGAATTTCACCCTCTTCGCCACCGACAAGAAGCACCGGCGTATCAAGATCATCTGCCGCTATCAGCAGTACGAAGGCGCTAACCTGATGGTGGCCCGCGTGGTCAAGGGCTACCCCAAGAAGGGCCTGATCTGGCATTTCCAGGGCTCAGGCAAGTCGCTTCTGATGGTATTCGCGGCGCAGAAGCTGCGGATGCATCGCAAGCTCGGCAACCCCACGGTGATGATCGTGGTGGACCGCATCGACCTGGACACCCAGATCACCGCCACCTTCAACGCCGCAGATATTCCGAACATGATCGGCGCAGCCACCCGGCAAGAACTGCAAAGCCTGCTGGCGGCAGATACGCGCAAGATCATCATCACCACCATTCACAAGTTCGGCGAGGCGGACGGCCGCCTGAACGAGCGTTCGAACATCATCGTGATGGTGGACGAGGCGCACCGTACCCAGGAAGGCGACTTGGGGCGCAAGATGCGCGACGCGCTGCCTAACGCCTTTCTCTTTGGTCTGACCGGTACGCCGATCAACAAGCGGGACCGCAACACCTTCTGGGCCTTCGGCGCGGACGAGGATGAGCAGGGCTATATGAGCCGCTACTCGTTCCAGGACTCGATCCGGGACAAGGCCACGCTGCCGCTGCATTTCGAGGCGGTGGACGTGAAGCTGAAAATCAACAAGGACGCCATTGACGAAGCCTACTCCCAGATGACCGATGAGCTGAGCGAGCTGGATCGTGACGACCTGGCCAAGCGGGCCGCCAAAATGGCGGTGCTGATCAAGGCCCCGGCACGGGTGAACGCCATCTGCCAGCACATCGTCAAGCACTTCCAGGAGAAGGTGGAGCCGAACGGCTTCAAAGCCCAGGTGGTGACCTTCGACCGTGAATGCTGCGTGCTCTACAAGAAGGCCATGGACGAGTTGGTCGGTCCGGAGGCCAGCGCCATCGTCATGCACACCCAGGGTGGAAAGTCCGACGATTACGCGGAATGGAAACTGGCCAAGGACGAGGAGGAAAAGCTCCTCGACCGATTCCGCGATCCGAACGACCCGCTCAAGTTCCTGATCGTCACTTCCAAGCTGCTGACCGGTTTCGATGCGCCGATTCTGCAGGTGATGTACCTCGACAAGCCGATGAAGGATCACAACCTGCTGCAGGCCATCTGCCGCACCAACCGTGTCTACCCCGGCAAGACCCATGGCTTGATCGTGGATTACCTCGGCATCTTCGATGACGTGGCCACGGCCCTCGATTTCGATGAAAAGGCGGTGCAGAAGGTCATCACCAACCTGGATGACCTCAAGAAAGAGCTGCCCGGCGTGGTGGCGAGATGCCTGGCGTTCTTCCCTGGCGTGGACCGTACCGTCGGCGGCTACGAGGGGCTGATCGTGGCGCAGGATTGCCTGCCGGATAACGAGACCCGGGACAAGTTCGCGGCGGAATACTCGGTGCTCTCCCGTCTGTGGGAGGCGCTGTCTCCCGATCCCTGTCTCGGTCCCTATGAAAAGGACTACAAGTGGCTGACCCAGGTCTATGAGTCGGTGAAGCCGCCGAGCGGCAATGGCAAGCTGCTCTGGCACGCCCTGGGGGCCAAGACCATCGAACTGGTGCATGAGAACGTGCATCTGGAGACGGTACGCGACGATCTGGACACCCTGGTGATGGACGCCGAGGTACTCGAAGGGCTGCTCGATGCCAAGGACCCGGACAAGAAATCCAAGGAAATCGAGATCAAGCTCATCGCCCGCCTGCGCAAGCACAAGGACAATCCGAAGTTTGTCGCCCTGGGCGAGCGCCTCGAAAAGCTCAAAGAGCGGCACGAACAGGGTTTGCTCCACAGCCTCGATTTCCTCAAGGAGCTGCTGACCCTGGCCAAGGAGGTCGTCCAGGCCGAGAAGCAGGTGGACCCGGTCGATGAACAGGCCAAGGCCAAAGCGGCCCTGACCGAACTGTTCGCCGAGGTGAAGAACGGCAAGACGCCGATGGTGATCGAGCGGATCGTGACCGACATCGACGAGATTGTGCGCTTAGTCCGGTTCCCCGGCTGGCAAAACACCAAAGCTGGAGAGCGCGAGGTCCAGAAGGCCCTGCGCAAGGTGATTTACGTGAAGTACCAGGTCAAGGACCAGGATCTGTTCGACAAGGCGTTCGGATATATCCGGCAGTACTACTGAGAAGGGATGGTAATGGGGCTCTATGGCTAAAACAGGTCAGGCAAAGCAGATCGTTGAAAACCGCAGAGGTGACACCTTTGGCGGTTGGCCTGCCCGTACCCTGCTGGAGGCGGGCGACATTCCCATTGCCCAAATCGCCGAACTTGCCCTGCGTGAAGGACAGAGCTCGAATCCTTTGTATCGGGTCCACCGCTGGTTTGCTCGCCGGGTGGGCTCTCAGTTCCGTTCGATCCTCACCGCGTTGACCCTTCCTCCTGACAAGGCCGACACCTTTTGGGATACCTATCTCGGCAAAACCTCCGTGCATGGCGCTGTCGTTCTCGATCCCTTCATCGGCGGCGGGACAAGTTTGGTGGAGTCCATGCGCTGCAACGCCCGGGTGATTGGTTTTGATATCGACCCGGTCGCGACCTTTATTACCCGATTTGAGTTGGCCGCCTCCCGGATGGAGGATCACTACCCGGAAATCGAGCAGATTTGCAATGAGGTCGCCCAACTCATTACGCCGTTGCATCGGACCATGGTTGATGGTGTCGAACGGGATGTTCTTCATCATTTCTGGGTCCAGGTGAAGCAGTGCTCGAATTGCCAGAGCGATGTAGAGCTCCATCCCCATTTTCAACTGGCCTACTCCAAAGAGAAAGGTCTGCAGTGGGTATTCTGCAAGGACTGTCATGCAGTCCACGAATTGCCGATTGAACGCAAGGTGCTGCACTGCTCTTGCGGCAAGCGCACGACTATCAGCGCGGGCACGCACGGCAACGGGATCATGACCTGCCCGACCTGCAAGAACACACAGAAGATCGCAGCGGATGACCTTGACGGTGCCGAAAGCCCCACTTGGAAGCTCTTTGCCCAGGAGTATCTGGTCGGAACCGGCAAGAACTGCACAAGGCATTTCAAGCGCGTCGAAGAGGCGGACCAGGAATTGTACGACCGAGCCACCCGGAAGCTGCGGATGATCGGGAATGGCTTGCTTGTGCCGACGAGAAGCATTCCCCGCGAGGGGCGTTCGGATGGACGACCTCTGATCCACGGGATTCGGCATTACGCAGACTTTTTCAACGACCGGCAGAAGCTCCACCTGCACCTTCTCGGTTCGGCCATCGGCCGAGTGGAAAGCGATGAGGCGCGGCGCTGCCTTGAGCTGGCCTTCAGTGAACATCTCACCACGAACTGCATGTACACGGCCTATGCGTTTGGCTATCGCCGAACGAGCCCAATGTTCTCCATCCACTCATACCGGCACATCACTCGTCCGGTCGAACTGAACCCTTGGCAGGATGGCGTCGGACGGGGGACGTTCATCAACACGGTCCGGAAAATATCGAAGGCGATTGCCTTTTCCAAAGCGCCCCAGGAGCTGCATCCGGAAGGCACCAGAGTTGCTTATGAAGATGATTTCGAGCGCGAACAAGCCTGCCTTGGCTCTGTCGATGATGTATTGAGCGGCAGCGCCACGGCGGCGATTGAAACCCAGTCTTCCGAGGAACTCCATTTACTACCGGACGGCTCAGTGGATCTCGTGCTGACCGATCCGCCGTATTTCGACAATCTGAGCTACTCGGAACTCTCGGACTTCTACTTGGCCTGGCATCAGGCTTTGGGAATCGCACCGCCCCCGTATGACGACAACGTCACTTCGGCTCCGATACTGCAGAACCTGGCCATCACGCGACGGTCCGATGAAGCCATCAAGGGATACCAGGAGCGGCTTCAGCAGATTTTCATGGAATGCAACCGAGTGCTCAAGCCGAACGGGATCTGCGTGTTCACCTACCACCATAAACTTGCATCGGCATGGGATGCTCTCGGCACGGCTCTGCTTCATTCGGGACTCTCGGTAACCAAGGTTCTGCCCATGCGTGGCGAAGGCCAAGGAGGCCTTCACACTTACGATGGCACCATCAAGTGGGACGCGGTGCTGGTCTGCCGCAAGAAGAAAGGCGTCATCAAGAGGGGCGTTCCGGTCATCAGCGAAACCGCCTTCAAAGACGCTGTCGTGGAGGCGGAATCTCACTTTGATGCCTTGTCCGCCCATAAACGGATCGGCTTCAAAATTCCTGATTTCACTAATTTGGCTCGGGCGTTGGTCGTCAGTAGAGGTTTTTTAGGCGAGGCGGATACCAGCACACGACCGATGTCGGATGCATTGAAGAACATACCAACCCCGGGAGAGTTGTGATGGCGAAACTCGATAAAGGAACGCTTGCCCTAACATTCAAATTCGATTGTGACCGGTTTCTCCGGTTTCGTCTGGCCAGTGATGCTGAAAGGGACTCACTTGGGGTCTCGGCCGAAACCTACAAACGCCCTGGTATTGAACTTATCAAAGCGGCCGGACGGCGTTGGGAAGCCGACAAATACCAGGATCTGATCGACACCTCAGATGATGGGAAAGTTGTGTTCCTTCTCGAGGACAAGGTCGATGATCTTCTGGGACGGAAGCCCTTCAAGAAAATTCAGAACCTTTTTGACATCCTCCGGCAACAGGAACCACCCCAGGCAATTATCGAGGCGGAGTTCACGGTTCCCACAAACATTACTCCCGGCCTTCAAAAGGCATACGACGATTTCGGTCTCGACCAGGTACGAGTGCGCCCGGACATCCTTTGGATACGTCCAGGTGGTACTGGTGCGCCGCTGATCGGCAATGGGACTGTGCCTGAATACGAAATCCATATCATTGATGTGAAAATGGCTGCGGAGCCATCCCTGCGGCACTTCACGGAAGTGACCTACTACGCTCTGGCATTGGCCACAACCATCCAGCAAGAAGGGCTTGGCGGCAGATATGCCGTTTCGGCGGAAGGCACCATCTGGCCAGGAAGCCATGACATCAATGCGTTCAGGAACCTGGTCCAGCTTTATCAGGCCAAGGGAGCCGCAGATCCTGTTTCCGAGGCCCTCAGCGAAACGTTGATTCGGGTTCCGTATGAAGTCTATGAAGTCCACGTGAAGCAGTTTTTCGAGGATCGCCTTCTCCGGGTTCTACAGACCGGTATGGAGGATGCCAGTTGGCATGTCGGTCCCAAGTGCCAGCTTTGCGACTACGTTCGCTACTGCCGAGACAAGGCATCCGAATGCGATCACCTTTCCCGGCTGGCCTGGCTCAATCAAGGGCAGGCGGAACTTCTCCGTTCAAATGGCATTACCACTACGGCGGGACTGACTGAAGCCGTGACTACCGCCGATGATCGGTGGCAATCCGTTATCGATTCCAGCCACCAGTTGCGGGCGGATGGGCCAGCGCTGGCAACTCGCGCCCGTTCCTTGACCGAGGGGGCACCCTTGCCGGTCGATGGACGGCGCAGCGCCATGATCCCCGCGTGGACTGACCAAAGCATCTTTATCACGATTCATTTCGACCCGGGCTCTGGTATCTCCTTTGCCCTGGGCGCGGCGCGGCTCTATTTCCCGCACGGCCGCAAACCCGGCGATCCTCCGGTGACGGACGAAAAGATTTTCATCGTCGACCGTGTCGATGCGATGAACCCGGAAACGGAGCGCGAGAGGCTGAAGGAATTTGCGACCGTGGTCTCTGAGTGGTTAGAGGAGGTGTCGACCGTCAACACAGGTCTACCGGCTCGTGACCGTCTCTCTTCCCACATCTTCTTCTGGGACATGCTGGAGGTGCGTCAGCTCAAGCGCATGTTCGAGCGTCATATGCAGAACCCTGACGTGATCGAACTGATCGAGGTACTTACCCGATTCTTCCCGCCGGACAGTCTGTTGCCCGATCCGGATGCTTTCAAGTCCCAGCCGGGGACCATCGTCAAGGAAGTTCTTCGAATGCTGGTTGGGCTGCCGGTTGCCCACGATTACTCCCTGTTTGATGCAGCGAACAGTTTCTTCCCAAATGTTCGAGAGGATGGCACCCCGTATAAATTCGATCTGCCTTTTGGGTTCGCTACCCCAATGAGCGATCAGATCCCCTTCGAACGTGCCTATGAGCTGTGGCAGGACAAAATTTTCGTCCGCCATTTCAATAAACTTCATCCTACTGACCCGTCAAAGTGGAGGCGCTACACCCGGGACGAACTCTACGATGGCATTAAGCGGGCCACGAAGGTTCACCTGCAAGCTTTGCAGCACATCGTCCGGCGACTGCGTGAAAACTACAAAGACCGGTTAGTGCTGAAAAAGAGCGGCTTCTCTGCCGCACGATCCTCCCAGGCAAGCGTTCCGGAGGCGGCAAGAAGCCTGATCGCTTTTGAGAAGCTCAATGTCGCGTGCCAGGAAATGGAGAACCGGAACACTCGCTCACTGCCCGTCGATGAACGGGAGGCGAGGTTTTTCTCGATACGCGGGTTGACCTTGAAGCCTCAAGCAGAGGCTGATCCGATCATCGATGAGATCAAGTTCGCGAATCCACAGTACCAACACGAAACGCTCTATGTTTTCGATTTTTCTCCGACCAGCAGGGATTCCCGAATCAAGGAAGGCGAATTTACCGTCGCCCTATCCAACGAGAATGAATACGTGGATCTCGACGAACCGTGGCGTCGGCGACTTGGATTGGGCTTCCAGGATGCAGAAGAACTGCTGGGCGAACACGGCCTGACCGAGCGGTGGATGACGAACAAGTCGATAGGGGCATTGCTTCAGGTAGAGGTCATTCGGTTAGAGGCCATGCAGGACAATCCCTATGTGGTTCTTAAACCGGGTCACCAGGGGCTCTTTCAGTTTGCGGTCGCCCAAGGACTCGTGGCGCTCGACTCACCGCTTGTCCTCGATCCGATGTACCGGGACTTCTCGAGCGACAGGATAGAAAAAGCATTGAGGTCTGTCGGCGGCAAGGCAGCACCGATCAAACGTGCCAGGAAGCGGAGGTAAGGCAATGGCTAAGAGACCGACAAAAATGACCGAACCAGCCCATAGCCTGATGTATACCCCCGGCTCGCTGGCAGCAGGAAAAGCATTCGCCGACACCAACCAGTTGTACGCGAAGGTAACACCATATCTGAAGGATGCCTTTAACGAAAAGCAGGAATCCCTTTTTCACGATGCATTCGGAAACAGGATTTCTTTGCTTTGGGGGCCGCCGGGTACAGGAAAGACCACGGTCTTGGCCGGGACTATTCTTGGGTGGATTGAACATTACGCCGAGGCGGGAACTCCGCTGCGTGTCGGTATCGGGTCCAGCAACTACAACGCTATCGATAACGTCCTCAACGAAGTCCTGGAACTGATCAACAGACGGACGACCTCGGTCGGAGCTTTAGCTTGTCCGGTTCGTGTCACAAGGGTGAGGAGCGACTCCTCCGCACCCCCCTTGAGTGATCAGATCGAAGATATGCCGAGGACCTCTGCAAGGGCTCAGGGTTTTGTGAATGCCCTGAAAGGCGACGATCCCGGGATCATCATCGTGGGGGGTACCTGGCAACAACTTGGACGGCTGGCCGAGAAAGACCACCAGGATAGCGAGCCGACAGCCGAATGGTTTGATCTGCTGGTGATCGATGAGGCGTCACAGGTTCAGGTTGCTGCGGCTGCGGCCTACTTTCTGCTTTTGAAGTCTGATGGGCATGTTGTCCTTGCAGGTGACGACCGGCAGCTTGGGCCGATCTACGGCTTCCAGATGAAGGATAGCGTTCAAGGGCTGTTTGACTGCATTTTCTCTTACATGAAGGAGACCCACGGCATCACCCCGGTGCAGCTTAAACACAACTACCGGACCAACGTGGAAATTTCCGCATGGCCCTGTAAGCGTTTTTATAAGAACGAATACGAAGCGTTCTTCCCCGAGAGAAAGCTGGATCTCGCCATCAATATTGATGGAAGACCCGCCGACTGGCCTGAGCAGTTGCCATGGTCCGACGAGTTTCTCCGCATTCTTGACCCGGCTTGCCCTGTGGTGGTGATCAGCTATTCCGTCAACACCTATACGTTATCGAACCCTTTTGAGGCGCAGATCGTTTCCGCTTTGACCCTTTTGTACAAGAAGCTGGTCGACGCCCAACAGTCCGGAGTAAGCGCCCAGGAGTTTTGGACGCAGAAAATCGGCATTGTGACTCCCCACCGAGCCCAGATGGCATCCATCAGAAATCTGCTCGTGGACGCAGCCGGTATGACGATGGACCCGCCTCCATTTGTGGACACCGTAGACCGGTTCCAGGGTCAGGAGCGCGACCTGATCCTTTCCAGTTATGTGGTGGCCGACCGGGATTTTGTTGCGTCTGAAGATGCGTTCATCCTAAGCCCACGACGATTCAATGTGACGCTGACCCGGGCGAGAAGCAAGTTTGTGATGCTTATCAGCGACGCGCTTCTCCAGTATCTGCCATCCGATCCGGACGTGGCTCGTGACGCCGCTCACCTGCAGCTCTTTGCCGAGCAATATTGCAGTTCGGTATGCGACACCATCGACTTGCCGTTCTTTGAACGCGGTGCTCTGTCGACCATGAGATGCAAATTGAGGGGGCGATACGAGAATGGAGTTTGATGCAATCAACGCCGATCCATTTGTGGCTGTAGGGGGGGAGTACTGAAAGATGCCTTCCGTCCTTGCATGGATTGACCATGACTCGAAAGCAAGGGAACGCACGCTTCGCATCCTTTCCCTTTTCCAGGAAAAGGAAAGTCGTGACGAGCTTGGGCTCGGCTCCGTGCGGGACAGCTTTGCCGATCAGTTGTTTCCAGGAACAAGCACGATCCAGACACGCCTTCGCTACATGCTTTTCGTGCCATGGATTTACCATTCGCTAGAAGAGAAGCGACTACCTGCAGAGAGTTTTTCGATCCAGGCTGACAAGCTGGAAAGAGACCTGGTTCAGCCATTGATGGATTCCGATGATCAGGCTGGCGTCTTTGGTAAGACCGCAGGAAAGAGGCTCAAACGGTTGCCCAGCTCCGTCTACTGGGCCGGTCTCGGTGTCTGGGGAATACGCATTACGCCATTCTCGCAGGACGAATATCACAGGCGCATCGACGAAACATACCGTCGCCGGAATACCCTGAAGGCTCTTGAGAAAGACGCAAAGGTACGGGGAGACGACATCGACGTTGAGCAGCGGATGGCCACTCTCAGTTGGCATCCTCGATTGCCAGCACCTCCGGAAGACTTTCCGGGGGCGGTGAACTTCGCTTTATCCAGGGAAGAATCCGAATTTATTCGGGATCGCATCCAGGTCGCTTGCCCCAACAGTCTCCTCTCGTTCTTGGCACTGCACTGCGAACCCGCCGACACCCAAGCTCCGTGGGAACATCCGGACTACGGCAGCTTTTCCGAACAGCATAAAGAACTCCTGACCCATGCACGGCTGTTCTCGGAGGTGATGCATGGAGCGGCGCTCTCGTACAACGTTCAGCTCGCCAGGCTTCGAAACCATGAAGATCTTGTCGCCGAGCATCAGGCAAGTTTCGATGAATGGACCGCAAATCTTCCCCTGGAGGAAATTCGCTCCTGGTCGGTGAGCCGCCTCTGGGAGTTGACCATGGATCATGGCCACACCATCACCCCGCAAACGAGATTTTTCGTTCAGCAGTGGATCGACCATACCCGGAGGTCCCCCAATGACCTCCTTTCTAACGCAGATGCGCTCACCCTGATCAAAAGAAGGGAAATGAAACTCAAGGGCACGCGTTCCCGATTCAGGAATCAAAGGGCGCTCGAGCAGTGGGGCGGGTACTCCGGAGTCGGAAGACTCGTCTATCGCTGGCCGAATGTGAAGGTGCTTTTGAACGACCTGTACCAGGGGATGAGCCGGGAGGAGCAATGCTGAATCCAAACTCCCGGAGCCTTTATACCTCTGCATTGACTCCACCGCCGGGGATGATTTTCAACGAGGCTGTTGCGACTACCTTTTCGATGGACCCAGCCCTGCTGCTTGAGGCTCCTGTCTATCTGGCGTTAATGGCGGCGGATGGTCAGACCGATCCTGACCCGTTGTCTGTGCTTGAAGCCATCCGCAGGTACTCGAAACGCATCACCGTTTATGTGCAACGAGGACGGATTCAGGTGCCCCAGATTGCCAAGCCCAACCCCTTGTTTGGGTTTCTGGAGGAAATGGTTGTCGAGGTAACGGCCCCTGGCGGAGGCGTCTTCCATCCGAAAGTCTGGGCAATCCGTTTTGTCAGCCCCGATCAAAGCAGCTCGATGTATCGTCTGGTGGTCCTGACGAGGAATATGACCACCGATCAGTCCTGGGACCTGTCACTTCAGCTCGAAGGGACGATTGCAGGCCGGAAGTCCAAATCAAATAAACCGCTGGCTCATTTCTTCAAGACGCTTCCTGATCTGGCCACCGGAAAAACAGAGCCTGGCAGGAGCGAACAAGCTCTCAGATTCGCGGACGAGTTGCATCGAGTCCAGTGGGAACTCCCCGACGGCTTTGACGAGCTGACCTTCTATCTTCCGGGAACGAAAGCGTATGACTGGGAGCCTCCCATGGCGAATCGGATGGCCGTCATTTCGCCGTTCTGTTCTGATGAGGCCCTGCGAGCATTGACGAGAAAAACCAAGGCCGCTGATGCTCTCATCTCACGTCCGGAGTCATTATCAGCCCTGAAGAAGGAGACTCTCGAGCTCTTCACGCAATGTCTTCATCTGGACGACGCGGCGGAAACCGAGGATGGCGAGGAAGACGACGCCATCGAACAGCCGCTTGCGACCGGCCTCCATGCAAAGGTCTATCTGTTTGAGACCAGGTACTATTCAGACTATACCCATGTGATCATGGGGTCTGCGAATGCAACCAACGCGGCGCTGAATGCTTCGAAGAACGTCGAGATTCTGGTCGGGCTAGTTGGCCGGAAGAGCAAAGTTGGTGGCATCGACGAGCTTCTTGGCGCTGACGGATTAGGTGAATATCTTGTCGACTTTGACACGAGCAAGGAAGCAGAGATTGATGCTCTCCGGCAGGCGGCTGAGGAATCCGTCGAGGGGGCTCGCTCCCGGATAGCTGAAACAGCTCTGTCCATCGAATGCAGTCCGGGATCGAAGGACGGTCTGTGGGCATTGGTGTTGACGGGAGAAATCCCAGCCCTTGAGGGGATCGTCAGTGCTATTGCATGGCCGATAACCGTTACTCGGGACTTCGCGGTGGACATTCTTAACGGAGATGCTCACGGCGGGATCGGCCTCGGAGAGTTCTCCGCCTCTTCTGTAACGGGTCTCATCGCGTTTGAGCTTAAGACCAACCATCCGGATGTTTCGGCCCGGTTCGTTCTGAATATTCCCGTTACCGGCGTTCCAGAAGAACGCAACTCTGCCATCCTGCAAACCGTGATCAGCAATCAGGAGGGATTCCTGCGTTATCTCCTGCTGTTGCTGGGGGATGACAGGGTATCCGGACTTGATCCAGGTAGTGGCTCCGGGTTTGCCAAATGGTTGGCCCGATTGGCCGACGGTGAGGATATCCCGCTACTGGAAGAGCTGACCCGCACGTACAGCCGACACCCGGAGAGACTATCGGAAATCTCGGGGCTGGTTCGCGATCTGTCCCAGGGAAGCCAGAATGCGATTATCCCCGAGGACTTTTTAAACCTCTGGGCGGTTTTTGAATCTTCCATCGGGGGGCGTGATGCATAGCAACCGCTTTTTATCTGCTCCCGCCTTGGCCGGTCTGAAAGATTTCCAGAGGAAGACCGTTGAGTACGTCTTCAAGCGGCTCTATGGCAATGAGCCAACTTCCCGTTTTCTGATCGCCGATGAAGTTGGACTTGGAAAAACGCTAGTCGCCCGGGGAATCATTGCCAAGACCTTGGAGCGCCTTCAAGACGAGGTGGATCGGGTCGATGTGATCTACATCTGCTCCAATGCCGCCATCGCGACCCAGAATGTCAATCGGCTCAATGTCAGCGACACGGATGGTTTTTCAATCGCTACGCGACTGACCTACCTGCCCAGGCAAGTACGCTCGCTGCGAAAGAACAAGGTAAATTTCATCAGCCTGACGCCCGGTACCGCCTTCGACCATGCCCGCAGTCGAGGGGGGCATGCCGATGAACGGGCTATCCTCTACCGGATGCTGTACGACTTGCCCCTGGCGCAAAATGAACGGCGCAGACGGCTGCGCGTAGGCCTCCTCAACATTCTTCAGGCGACAGCAGGGAAGGATAACTGGCGAGCCAAGGCCAAAAACCTACCAGCGGAGGATCTGGATGCAGACCTTTCCAAGGCCTTCCGCCGGGCAGTTCTAGAGGATGCCGAACTTTATGCGGCCTTGAAGGAAGGCTGTGAACGCTTTGCTCGTTACCGGGACTACAGCAGAATCCCCTGGGAAGACTCTGAGCTTCGCTACGACCTGATCGGAAAACTCAGAAGCAAGCTGGCGTCAGTATGCCTTTCCGCGCTTGAGCCCGATTTGGTCATCCTTGATGAATTTCAACGATTCAAGCACCTGCTGGATGGCGATGACGAAGCCTCCATGCTGGCGACCGCCCTCTTTGAACATCCCGACGTTCGCGTTCTCCTGCTGTCCGCAACGCCCTACAAAATGTTCACCCTCGACCAGGAGAATGACGAGGACGACCACTATCCAGATTTCATCAGGACACTGAACTTCCTCTTCAATGATTCCGGCAAGGTTGATGCGGTCAAAAATCTCTTGTCAGAGCATCGAACAATGCTCCACGCCTGCGCAAAGGGTTCCGTATGTCATCCGGGGAAAAAGGCCGAACTTGAACGAGCGCTCCTTAACGTCATGTGCCGAACGGAGCGGGTCGCGACGACTCGTGATCACAACTCAATGCTGACCGAGATCGAGCGGACGGCTCCCCTAAAGCCAGCGGATCTTCAGCACGCCGCGACCGTTGACGCAGTGGCAATCTGCGTTAAGGCCGGGGAACCAATTGAATACTGGAAGTCTGCGCCTTACTTGATCAACTTTTTGAAACATTACGAGTTGCGGCATAAGTTGGATGCCCAGTTGAATGCCCCTTCAGATGCTCTTCGCGGAACTCTTTCGTCGGCAAATGGACAGTTGCTGACGAAAAACAAATTTGAAGGCTATCAGGCTCTCGATCCTGCCAACCCAAGGATGCGCGTGCTCTTCGAAGACACTATTGATAAGGGCATGTGGCAGCTTTTATGGATGCCGCCGTCCATGCCGTATATCAAGCCTGGTGACGCATACCGGGACAAGGATGGTTTGACCAAAGCCCTTGTGTTTTCCTCTTGGAGCGCCGTTCCGGACGCGGTTGCGTCAATTTGCTCCTACGAAGCCGAACGAATGATGATCGCCGGAACCTCGGTTTCCCACAGCGAACTCTATGACAAGATCAAGCCATTGCTGCGGTTTGCGGTAGCCTCAAACGATAACCGCCTTACTGGTATGCCGGTTATTGCCTGGTTGCTGCCGTCCCCAACCCTTGCCACCAAGATTGATCCGCTCGAGATTGCACTTCGCCATGGAAGCGGGCCAGTGGACGCCCAGGAACTGAGGAACGAGGTTAAGGCTACCTGCCGTAGTTTGGTCGAAACCCTGCCTCGTGCCGGGGAAGGGACACGAGCTGACGAGCGATGGTATTGGGCGGCTCCCATTTTACTCGATTCTCATAACGAGTTGCTGGACTGGTGTAAGAGCCATTCGGGATGGAGATCCGCTACACCGGACCATGAATCTGGCACTCGCTTCAAAGATCACATCGACCTGCTGGTCAGCATGGCGGAGGGTAACATTCCTCTCGGCCCTCAGCCGGATGATCTAGTCGATGTGCTTTGCGATCTGGCTCTTGCCGGTCCTGGCGTGTGTGCCTTGCGAGCTCTTCGCCGTATCAGTGCCGAACTTGACGTGTCCGACCCGAACCTCCTGTCAGCCGCAGCCAGGATCGCATCCGGCTTCCGATCTCTTTTCAATATGCCGGAAACGATTGCCATGCTGCGAGGCTCCGGCGAGGACACTTATTGGCGGTTAACGCTTCAGTACGGTATTGACGGCAATCTCCAATCGGTGCTCGACGAATACGTGCATGTCCTTCGAGAGTCTTTGGGTCTCCAAGAGCACTCACCGGAAGAACAGGTGGCTGGCATAGCCGAGTGTATCCAATCGGTGTTGTCACTGCGGACCGCGCAGATTCGAATCGATGAAATAAAGATGTCGGGCGACGGCTTTGCTCTTGATGATTTCAACACCCGCTGTCGTTTCGCGCTCCGGTTCGGGGATATTCGAGACGACAACAACCAGGCTCTCGTTCGTGCCGACTCGGTGCGGGATGCCTTCAACTCACCGTTTCGTCCCTTCGTTCTGGCATCGACCTCAATTGGTCAGGAAGGGTTGGACTTCCACACTTGGTGCCATGCGGTAGTCCACTGGAACCTGCCTTCCAATCCCGTTGATCTTGAACAGCGCGAAGGCCGGGTTCATCGCTACAAAGGCCATGCGGTCAGAAAGAATATCGCGGAACGATATGGTCTGACTGCTCTCTCCGAGGCGTTTGAGGAAGGTGATCCGTGGCAGACCCTTTTCCATATCGCGGCCCAGCGAAAGTCCAATGGGCACTCCGATCTCATCCCATATTGGATCTTCGAGGATGGTTCCGCCCGGGTGGAGCGCCGCATCCCTCTACTCCCGTACAGCAAGGAGGTTGGGAAGCTCAAACGACTGAAGCAAGGCTTGGCCCTTTATCGGATGGTTTTTGGTCAACCCCGCCAGGAGGACCTGCTGTTCAGCCTTAGCCAGAACGGTAACCATGAGTCAGCGGATTTAGCTGACTGGCTGATTTCGCTTCAACCCCCGGAAACTGTTTTGAAGGATGAATCGGCCGAGGAAAACACCCTGATCCTGCCTCCGGCAAAGTCCGCTCAGGGCATTAGCAATTGATACGAGGGAGCGCATGAGTTTTTCAAAGGAAATCGTCGAAGATGCATTAGTCGCCTGCGGGCGATCATGCTGCATTTGCCACAAATTCTGTGGGGTCCGAATTGAGACTCACCACCTCAAACCAAAGCACCTTGGCGGTGACGACAGCTTTGAAAATTGCATTCCGCTCTGCTTTGATTGCCATGCAGAAGTCGAACACTACAACAATAACCATCCTCGAGGACGCAAATTTTCGGAGGGAGAACTCAGGAAACATCGGGACAACTGGTACAGCAAGGTCTGCGAGCTGAATACGCCGCTTCCACGTCCTGAGAATTCCGTCCACGTTATTCAGGCGGTGAATGGCAAAGGAAATATGGTAGCCGGTCGAGACCTGAATATTGTTACCGAGAGGGTGGTCAAAAAGACTGTCGTACAGACTGATCCGGGCGGTAAGCACATTAGCAATACCACAGCGAGAAAAATCCTGGAATTGGTCAATGAATATATCGATATTTACACGGCGGCCGAGAAAGATTCCCAGCGTGCTGCAAAACGGATCTGGAGCTCGCTAAAAAAGGAATTCGATGTTACCACCTACAAGGAAATATCATCTGACGATTCCGATAGAGCCATCCAGTGGTTGCACGCTCAAATTGCCATGGCTCGTCCGAAGATCAGACGCAAGGCTCCGGAGCGGTGGAAGCAAAGTTTCTATAAGCCGATCTATGCCCGAGCTAACGAACTTGGGATGTCAAAAGAAGATCTCTATGCGATTGCGCAAACACGACTTGAATTGAAGAAACCGGTCGGTTCACTAAAAGACCTGACCCAGAAAAACCTTGAAAAATTACACCATATTATGATTGGCGAGGTTAACAAATCGAAGCGCGGGGATTGATCAGTGGAAACGGCAGATACGCCTTTTGGGCCGAATAAATTGGGTCGGAAACACATCAAGAGTTTTGCCAGCGGCATCGCTCACATGTTTTCCTGTTCGGCCCAGCATTATGCTTGGCTGGCGTATCAGCACCGGTTGCCAACGGTGACAATTGACCTCCTGGATCTGCGAATAGAGCCCTCGGAATTCGACATTGAAAGGAACCGGATTCTTGCCGGGATGTGTCAGAGAACGCTCTTCAGAAACTTCGAGCAATTGGCACCACCTGGAGCTGTAGTCTCGGCCGTTCTTTCTGCCCACTTCGGGATTGATGACTATTCGGAGGACGGCCGTTCTGCCTCGATTGGCAGGTCAGTTTTCACCGCAATCCTGACCGATGACAGAGGCAAGGAGTGGCGCGTTGACCATGCCGAGAAGCGGATGCTGATAGATGATTGAGGACACGTAAAGGGCGGGTATGCAAGCTATCGCAGAATTTCAGGAGAGGAGGCGTGGTTTTGACAGGCTGTGCAATCAGCTTTGGAATCCTAACGGGGAACCGTATGAGGTCTTCAATCGCTGTGCCTGTCCCGCGTGTGGGTACCCAACCATAGAAGAGCGTTCTCGATATGATATGTGTCTCTTGTGTAAATGGGAGGATGACGGCCAGGACGATGATAGTGCCGATGAGGTTTGGGGTGGGCCAAACGGGGATTATTCGTTGACAGACGCGAGGCTGAATTTCTCCCGCTTTGGCAGTATGTACCCTCCGGATGATATTTGCGGATCTGAGTGGGCGAACAAAGACGTTGAGGAAAAGAACAAACTCAGAAAATTGTACGATTCTCTGCTAATTATCTCGGACAGCAAGAAACTCGCGGAACAGATATTGGCAGTGAAAAGGCTTGAAGGGTCACCGACGACACTGGAGGAATATCTGTCACGGAAACCTCTGCGCTATGATCAGCGAAAGGGAGTGTTCCTCGACAATTGGTGGTTAGCTCATCCCGTTTGGGAGGGGACCCTTTACGGATATGGAAGGGTTACTCGAGAATTAGCGGTCGGATATTCTCTTCAACGTATCAGCCGAATGGAAGATCTCTGCGAACGTCTCAGAGGTAAATCTCCCGGTTTTGATCGTCGTCCCTGTCTGGCTTGCGGGCTTCCAACTGCTCCAACCGGTGATCAACGATGCCTGTTATGTGGATGGCCGGAGAATCCATTAGACTCGGATGCATCTGGCAGCGAAGAGCCGTCGCACCTGGATTACTCTCTGACTGAGGCGCAGGTAAATTTTGAAAAGTATCTGACAATGTATGCTCCAGAGGATGAGCCGAATTTCAGCCGAAGTCAGACAAATCTGTTAAAGAAATGCCTTCTAATCAGAGCGTATTTGGATCTCTCTGCAGGCAGCTTCCAGCTTGAAAACCAGATACATGCAATTCTGGATCTTGAGAAACAAGTCCTGGCAGAGAGGTAAGGATAGGTCACTGCCTTCAAGGTCAGGCCGATTCGATTCCCGTTTTGGGAACTGAACCGGCGTCCGAAAACCGGATTCGAAGTTGTTGCTGAGAAGCGCCAGGTATCCGGTTTTACTGCAAACCCGTAACCCTCGTCCGGTGCAGGGAAATCAGGGGAGAAAATCGTTTCTCTGGTCGGGTTGTCGGGAAGTGGTTGTGTGAGATGACTTCGGTGTTTATTATCAAGGAGTTACGAGGAGCGCGGGCTTTGAGACTGTTTTGCGGTAGGTCGTCGTTCCCTCCACCAACAGCTCAGTCCAACGATGGACAGAAAAGGCCAAAACACCTTGCAAATAAAGGGTTTTGGCCTTTCTCTTTGTCCGACAGAATCCGGCCCAAAGTGCCTTTGTACTCAATTGCCTTGATAAGAATTTGAGTAGAAATGGTAATCCTCCCAAAAAGAAGTAGCGTTTATGGGTAGAATTTCCGATACTGACCCGAACGGAGATTTTACATGAAAGCGTCCAGATTTTCTGACAGCCAGATTTTGGGAATTTTGAAGCAGGCCGAGAATGGGATCCCCGTGACCGAG